>JBDRBQ010000056.1:0-2628 GCA_043822625.1 Candidatus Omnitrophota bacterium
TTTAGGGCTCCAAATTGTTATTACAAATGCAAGGGTTTTGATAAAAATCGCCCTAAATTTATGCATTTTTACCTTAAAAGTCAAGACATAAATAATTGTTTATACAGTTAGTTATATACTTTTTCAGGAAGCCCTAATTACGCCAATTCACGCGAATTACTTTTTTTATTTTTAGTTTAATTCGTGGAATTCGCGGACCATCCTCTTATATTTTAGACTTTTTTCTCCAAAATATCACAAAACATTTTTATCCGCTAATTATGCTAATTTACGCTAATTACTTTTTTATTTATTTTCGTGCAATTCGTGGAATTCGCGGACCATTCTCTTATATTTTAGACTTTTTTTACCGAAATATCACAAAACATTTTTATCCGCTAATTACGCTAATTTACACTAATTACTTTTATAGTCCGTCAAGAGCCGGATCTATCGATTTTTTAAATCTATATATTTTCGGGAACCGCCTTGCCTGCCCCGTCTCAAAGAGATCCTCCCAGGGAGTCCTTCGTGACCTTTGGGATAGCGACGAAGGAGCGTATCGGGGGCCGGTTATACCGGTGATAAGGGCTTTTTTCATTTAATCCTTTTGTCCACGAATGACACGAATTAGCACGAATTTTTTTGTTTTCATTTTTCTCTTTGCGCCTTGGCCTGCCTGGCCCGACCTATCGGGACCTGTCTGCGTGAGGATACGCACAGGCAGGCGCAGACAGGCGCCGGACATGTAAATCGGGGATGCCGTGGACGATGTAGCCTTTTTTATTTACCACCGAAGACACCTAAATACACCGAATGTATTCTTATTGTTTTTTGTAAGTATAAAATCGTTTTTCATGTTTTCGGTTATGCCGTCCTGCCTGCCCCGCCTGCCCAGTAACGAAGTGTATTTGGGTAGCAAAGCGTATCGGGGGCCGGTTATGCCGGTGATGAGGACTTTTTTAATCATAAACTACGAATTCCTTTTTTAACTACGAATTTCGCGGATTACACTAATTATTTTTTATTTATTTTATTTTTAAATACAATCTCTTTGGGTTCTGCGATCTCTGTAAGATAAATTTTCCTTGCTACTTTGTGACTCGATGAAGAATAGCTGCAAGGTTAGTAAGAACAAGTTTCGATTTCATTAATTTTAAATAATTGTTTATCGCCTGTTATCAATGTGGCGCTGAAGTTATATGCAGAGCCGGCTATAATTGCATCGGGCAGCTTTATGGAATATTTTTTCCTTAATGTAATAATTGTTGTAATAAGGTTTTCGTCTTCATAGTCTAAATTTACTATTTCAACCCTGTTTAAAAACTTATCAAAAATAGATTTATCGGCATCTGACAGCTCCGGAAATATTAGAAACTCAAGGCATGAAATAACAGAAACACCAATCCATTCTGCGTTATATAAAATGTTATTTAGTTTGCTATTTTTCTGTCGAAGTAGAAATACTATTGCGTTTGTATCTAATAGATATCTATTCCCATTCATTTCTCAGGTCTCTTTGCTGTTTTACCGCATCTCCATGCCATTCAAGTTTACCGGATAAATCTTTGAAATCATACTTTTTCTTCGATTCATGTGGCAGAATTAATATTTCGACTTCATTCTTTGCGAAACCATGGGGAATAGTGAGAACAACTTTATTGTTTTTAATTTTTTTTATTTCCCTTAAAGCTTTCATTATACCCTCATTATTTGTCTTATATAAGTTATGGAATTTCTTGTTTAAAGTCTATTTTCTTTTAACAACGGGCGCTAAGGTTTTTTCCGTTTGCGGTATTTTCTGGGCTTTACCAAATAGTTCGCTGGTGGATGCCTGGTAGAATTTGGTCTTTAATCCTACCTCTTTTATTGCTTCTAGAAACCGCAGAAAACCAACACCGTCAACTTCTGCTGTGTATTCAGGTATTTCAAAGGATACCTGGGCATGACTTTGAGCGTCAAGGTTATAGATTTCATCAGGTGCGGTTTTTTCTAATAAACAATTCAAATTACTGGAATCCGTCAGGTCGCCGTAATGCAGGTAAAGTTTTTTACCGTAAACTTCCTTATCATTAAACAGATGGTCGATTCTGCCGGTATTGAATGAACTGCTGCGGCGGATGATTCCATGGACTACGTAGCCTTTTTCAAGTAATAATTCAGTGAGATAGGAACCGTCCTGGCCGGTTATGCCGGTGATAAGGGCTTTTTTAATCATAAACTACGAATCCTTTTTTAACTACGAATTTCGCGGATTACACTAATTATATTTTTTTCTTTTTAGTGAAATTCGTGTAATTAGTAGTTGTTAATGAATCTTTCATATTTGAGGGATGTTTCATCGAAGTTGCCTAAGAAGAACCTTTTAACTACGAATTATACAGAGATTTTTTAACTACGAATTTCGCAGATTACACTAATTATATTTATCTTTTTTTCGCGTAATTTGTGTCTCGTAGAGACTTCGGAGTAATTAGTAGTTTGATTATTTTTCATTGATAAAGCGTTCATTAAATAATTGAATTAAAGATGATTACCTAATTATTTTGCTTTTAAAAATTCGTCAACTGTTAAACCGCTTTTTCTTATTAATCCTCTTAATAATCCTGGAGCCAGTTCTTTATGATTTGGAATTGACAGCGTTGACCT
>JBDRBQ010000057.1:0-4069 GCA_043822625.1 Candidatus Omnitrophota bacterium
CAGCACGAGCAGGCGTCAGCCATGGCGGCGGACGCTTATTCCCGGGTAACGGGAAATTTAGGAGTGGCAGTCTCAACAAGCGGCCCGGGCGCGACCAATATGATTACGGGAATTTGCTGCGCGTATTACGATTCCGTACCCGCTTTATACATTACCGGACAGGTTGCTACTTTCAGGGATAAAGCGGACAGCGGGGTAAGGCAATCGGGGTTTCAGGAGACGGATATAGCTGAAATATGTAAGCCGATTACCAAATATGCCATTAAGATTAAAAGTGCTGGGAGGATTCGTTTTGAATTGGAAAAAGCGGTTCATATAGCTAAGTCTCAGAGGCCAGGCCCTGTTTTAATTGATATCCCTGATGATATCCAAAGAATGGAAATAGAGCCGAATGAATTAGAACCGTTTATCCCCGATAAGAAAACAGAAAGCCCTGTTGTGATAAGCGAGGATATAGACAGGATTTTAGCTCTTTTGAGCGCGTCAAAAAGGCCGATTATTATATTGGGCTGGGGAGTCCGGTTATCTAAATCGGAAGAAGAAGCCAAAAAATTTATTAATAATATGGGTTTTCCGGTGGCTCTTACCTGGGGCGCGATGGATATATTGCCGTTTGATCATCCGCTTGCAGTCGGTTCGTTTGGAACTCATGGGACGCGTTCCGGAAATTTTGCCGTACAAAACGCGGATTTAGTTTTCGCGATTGGTACCCGATTAGATACGCATGAGGCAGGCAGTCCAATGAGTAGTTTTGCTCGGGGAGCAAAAAAAATTATTGCGGACGTGGATTTAAATGAATTAAATAAATTTGAAAAGATGGGAATGAAAGCGGATCTTTTAATTCATTCCGACGCGAGGATATTGCTCCAAGCAGTTAACCGAAAAATCGCGCAGATTCCGGTACAAGACATTTCAGATTGGAAAAATCGGATCGTGGAATGGAAAAAGAAATATCCGATTTGTCCCGGCGAATATTATAGAGAAAAAGAAATTAATCCGTATGTGTTTGTCGAAGCTTTATCGAAAGAGTCAAAAGAGAAAGATACATTTTTTATAGATACTGGATGCGGTTTGGCGTGGGTTATGCAGGCTTTCAGGCTTAAATCAGGGCAAAGATTGGTGCATGATTTTAATAACACTGCCATGGGGTACGCCCTTCCGGCCAGTATCGGCGCGTGTTTTGCGCTTAACAAAAAACCGATTATTTGTATAACCGGAGACGGTAGTTTGCAAATGAATATTCAAGAATTGGTTACTGTAATAAGACACGAATTGCCGATTAAAATTTTTCTGATCAATAACAGTGGTTACGGCATGATACAGCAGACTCAGGATCAATGGTTAGGTTCCAGGTATTTGGCTTCAACCGTGGCTGGCGGTCTCGCGTTCCCGGATTTTCTTAAAGTCGCGCGAGCTTATGGTTATCGCGCGATAGATATCGCGACGAACAAATGTTTGCCCGAAAAGATATTCGAAGTTTTGAACAGTCCCGGACCGTTTTTTTGCAACGTCAGGATTTCTGGTAAACACAGAGTGATCCCGCAGGTTAAATTTGGCAGTCCGCTTGAAGATAGTGAACCGTTTTTAAATAGAGAAGAATTTAAAAAAAATATGCTTATTGAATCAGCCGTGGATTTAACCAAATGATGAAAACAAAAGTTGCTGTTCTATGTCAGGTTAATGAACCTTTAAGGATTGAGGAGCTTACTTTGCCAGAGCTGAAACCTGGCCAGGTGTTAGTGAAAATCGCTTATAGCGGAATATGCCATTCTCAGTTAAACGAGATTAATGGTTTAAAAGGTGAAGATAAATTTTTACCGCATACTCTTGGTCATGAAGGCTCAGGAGTTGTTGAAGCAGTTGGCGCGGGTGTTAAAAAAGTTAAAAAAGGCGACAGAGTTGTCTTAACATGGATCAAGTCCTCGGGATGTGATGTGCCGTCCGTCCGATACGGAAGAAGAGACGGTTCTTTTGTGAATTCCGGAGCGATATCTACGTTCTTAACAAAAGCGGTTATTTCAGAGAACCGTGTAGTGAAGATTTCGGACGAGATGCCCTTAAAAGAAGCGGCGCTTTTGGGATGTGCCGTTCCTACAGGTGCCGGCATCGTTATGAATACGCTAAAGGTGTGTTCCGGAGACAGTATTGCCGTTTTCGGTATAGGCGGTATCGGCCTAAGCGCTTTATTGGCCGCGAAATTCGCGGGCGCTTCAATAATTATCGCGGTTGATATATCGGACAATAAACTTGAACAATCTCTAAAATTTGGTTCAACGCATACAATTAACGCTAAAGACAAATCTGCCGTGTCCGAAATAATGGAAATTACAAGCGGGATTGGGGTTGATTACGCGATTGAAGCGGCAGGCAAAAAAGAATCTATGGAAAACGCTTTTCAATCAGTTCGTGATAATGGCGGGTTATGTATTGTTGCGGGCAATTTGCCTCAAGGGGAACGAATCTCTATCAATCCTTTTGATCTTATCAAAGGAAAAAGAATTGTAGGGACATGGGGCGGAGAAACACATCCGGATATGGATATTCCTGAGTATGTGAAATTGTATTTGTCGGGAAAATTTGATTTTGGAAAGATGATTACTCATATTGTCAAACTTGAAAATGTTAACGAGGCCTTTGATTTGTTAAAGTCTGATAAAACAGGGAGAGTACTAATTGAGCTCTGAAACTATAAAGATCATACGGCCAAGACAAGGCGCGGTTTCTGTCGATTTTAAAGAATTATGGCGGTATAGAGAATTATTCTGGTTTTTAGCTTTAAGGGATATTCTTGTTCGGTATAAGCAGGCGGCAATAGGAATCGCGTGGGCTGTTCTACAGCCATTGTTTACAATGATTGTGTTTTCATTAGTGTTCGGCCGTTTGGCACACCTTCCCTCAGAAGGAGTTCCGTACCCGATTTTGATATTTACCGCGCTTCTGCCATGGCAATTTTTCGCGCAATCCATGAGTGCTTCAAGCCGGTCTGTAGTTGGAAGCGCTGGGATCATTAAGAAAATCTATTTCCCTCGATTGGTAATCCCTACAAGCGCTGTAATTTCAGGTGTTATTGATTTCGGCATATCATTCTTAATTCTTATAGGGATGATGCTGTGGTATGGCATAGCGCCTACGCATAATATTGTATTTCTTCCCTTCTTTCTATTGTTGGCTTTTGCGGCGGCGTTAGGCGCGGGTTTGTGGCTGTCGGCCTTAAACGTTGAATTTCGGGATATAATTTATGTCATTCCGTTTTTAATCCAGGCCGGACAATACATTTCACCTGTCGCGTATTCGTCCTCCATTATACCTGAAAAATGGAGGATGGTTTATTCTTTAAACCCGATAGCAGGTGTTATTGACGGTTTCAGGTGGAGCATTTTGGGCACAGCTTGTCCCAATTGGGTTGGCCTTGCTATCAGTAGCGTGGCTGTACTTATTGTGTTTGTCGGTGGCTTGGTTTATTTTAGAAAAATGGAAAAAACTTTCGCGGATATTATCTAATTATGAAAAACAATGTAATTTCAGTAAAAAATTTAGGGAAAAGGTATTTACTCGGCACGGGTGGCGGTGAAAGTTACAGAGTGTTCAGGGATGTAATTGCCAATAGTATTAAGAGCTTATTCAGACAAAAAGATAAACAAAATAGTATTGAAGAATTGTGGGCATTGAGAGGTGTTTGTTTTGATGTTGAAGAGGGCGAGGCGGTTGGTATTATCGGTAAAAATGGAGCGGGAAAAAGTACACTGCTTAAATTGCTGAGTGAGATTACTGAGCCGACTGAAGGAGAAATTGTTCTGCGCGGAAAAGTTTCCAGCCTATTAGAAGTCGGAATCGGTTTTCATCCCGAGTTAACCGGGCGGGAAAACATTTTTATGAATGGTACGATCTTAGGGATGAAAAGGAGTGAAATAAAAAGAAAATATGATGAAATAGTCACATTCGCGGAGATTGAAAAATTTCTTGACACACCCGTAAAACGTTATTCCAGCGGGATGTACATACGTTTGGCGTTCGCGGTAGCCGCCTACCTTGATCCTAACGTGCTTTTGATAGATGAAGTCCTGGCTGT
>JBDRBQ010000058.1:0-2896 GCA_043822625.1 Candidatus Omnitrophota bacterium
AGACGCGAACGCCGAAAATATTACTTCTGAAGAAACCGTGGCCAGGGTTAAAGGATTAAATCCTCTATTGTCGGCGGTGATTGTGTATGGTTCACAGCCTTCGGCTTCCACTCAGAATATGACTATTGCCGGCAGGATTTGTGCGGCGCTTAAACAAAATACTTACTCGAAAGTAGCTATAGGCGGGCTTCATCCGTCAGCTCTGCCTTTGCGGACTATGCAGGACAAAAAAGTGGATTTCGTTATAGAAGGGGAGGGGCCATATACTTTAGTTGGATTAATCAATGCTTTAAATTCAAAAAAGGCTGATTTTTCCGCGGTACCGGGGCTGTGGTATAAAGAAAACGGGAAAATTAAGAATAACCCGCGCGCGGAACTTATCAAAGATTTGGATAAGATGCTGCCTATTGCCGCCTGGGATTTGCTTCCGATGGATAAATATAAGGCTCATAACTGGCATTGTTTTGACCATATTGAAAACAGGTCGCCATATGCCGCGATTTACACAAGTTTAGGGTGCCCTTATAATTGTATTTTTTGCTGTATTAACGCTCCGTTTGGAAAACCGGGCATAAGGTATAGAAGCCCGGAATTGGTAGTTGAAGAAATAGGTTATTTGGTTAATAAGTTTAAAGTGAAGAATATTAAAATTGTTGATGAATTATTCGTGCTGAATGAAAAACATTATATGAAGATTGTGGATTTGATAATAGAAAAAGGGTACGGCCTTAATTTCTGGGCTTATGCCCGTGTTGATACCGTGAAAAAAGAAAATTTACCCAGAATGAAACAGGCCGGCATAAACTGGCTGGCGTTAGGCATCGAATCCGCGAATTTCCAGGTTAGAGACGGCGCTTCCAAGCAAATGAAGATTAAAGATATAAAGAATGTAGTCGAGAGCATCCAAGCCGCGGGAATCAGGGTTATCGGAAACTTTATTTTCGGCCTTCCGGACGATACAATGGAAACTATGCAGGAAACCCTGGATATGGCAATGGAGTTTAATTGTGAGTTTATAAATTTCTATTGCGCGATGGCTTATCCCGGCTCCAAACTTTATGAGATTGCTCAGAAAAAGAGTTGGAAATTGCCGAAAGAATGGCACGGTTTTTCTCAGCATTCTTACGAAATGCTGCCGCTTCCCACTAAACATGTCAGCGCTAAAGATGTTTTAAAGTTCAGGGATGAGGCTTTTCACAAATATTTCAGCAATACAGGTTATTTGAATAAGCTTGAGAAAGTGTTTGGCGCGAATGTTAAAACGCATATAGAAGAGATGTCTAAGACCAGGTTAAGGAGGAAGATGCTGGAATGATAATAAGCAAAACTCCTTTCAGGATTTCTTTTTTCGGCGGAGGCACGGATTATCCTGTTTGGTTTGAGAAAAATGGCGGCGCGGTATTGTCAACGACTATTGATAAATATTGTTATATCAGCGTGCGCCATTTGCCGCCTTTTTTCGAACATAAACACAGGATTGTTTATTCAATGATCGAGAATGTGAAGTCTTCTGAAGAGGTAAAACATCCGGTTGTTAAGTCACTTTTAGGATATTTTAAGATTGATAAAGGATTAGAGATTCATCATGACGGTGATTTGCCTGCCCGGTCGGGCTTAGGCTCAAGTTCATCATTTACGGTCGGCATGTTGAACGCGTTTTACGCGTTGAAAGGGAAAATAATTACCAAAGCTCAATTGGCTAAAGAAGCGATACACATAGAAAGGGTTCTTTTAAAAGAAAACGTGGGGTCGCAGGACCAGGTTGCCGTCGCGCATGGCGGGTTCAATAAGATCGTTTTTCATAATGACCATAACTTCAGAGTGGAATCTATAACCTTGCAGAAAGAAAAAATTACCCAATTACAAAACCATCTGATGCTGGTGTTTACCGGATTTTCCCGCTTCGCTTCGGAAATCGCCGCTGAGCAGATAAAAAATACTCCTAAGCGGGAGAAAGAATTAAACTCTATGCGCCAAATGGTGGACAAGGCGGTTGAAATTTTAAACAGTGAAAGGGATATTGTTGAATTCGGGAAGCTGCTTCATGAGTCCTGGCAGATTAAAAAAAACCTTTCCAAAAAAGTATCAAATTCCGAAGTTGATTCTTTATATGAGAGCGCTTTGAAGTATGGCGTTATCGGAGGCAAGCTTTTAGGCGCGGGCGGCGGGGGGTTTATGCTTTTGTTTGTCAGGCCGGAAAACAGAGAAAAGGTCGCCTGCGGGTTAAAAAATTTCCTGGAAGTAAAATTTAGTTTTGAAAATGACGGCAGCCAGATAATTTATTATAATCCACAGTCGCCATGATTAAAGATGTTGATGTTTTTATTCTTTGCGGAGGGGAAGGAAAACGTCTTAAGAAAATATCAGGTAATATCCCTAAGCCGATGGTCAAAATTGGCAAACAGCCGTTTTTGGATATTGTGATAAATTATTTACGGCAATTTGGCTTTAAACGGTTTATTCTGGGTATTGGTTACCGTGCGGATTTTATAAAAAAATACTATAAAGAATGTAAGATTCCGGGGGTAGAAATTGTGTTTTCCCCGGAGGATACTCCTTTAGGAACTGGGGGAGCAATAAAAAAAGCTAAAAAATTTATTAAAAGCCCGGTTTTTTTAGTTTTGAACGGTGATTCTTTTTCAAAGTTTAAACCGGAAGATTTCTTTAAGTTTCATCAGCAAAAAAAAGCCGAGGCATCAATATTGTTAAGAAAAGTGGAGAATAATCAGGATTATGGCGCTATTCTGACTGACAAAGAATCGCGAATAACTTGTTTTAGCGAAAAGAATCCGGGTATCCGTAATAATTATATTAATGGGGGTGTTTATTTATTCAATAAGAGTGTTTTTTCCAAGATGCCTAAAGAAAATAAGTTTTCGCTAGAATATGATTTTTT
>JBDRBQ010000059.1:0-4038 GCA_043822625.1 Candidatus Omnitrophota bacterium
AATTCCTCAAAAGCCTTATCTTTTACAGATGGGAATTTCTCAAAATCTATTTTTAAAAAAATATCTTTCCAAAAAATAATTTTAGTTACTAAATGACCAACTATACCATGCTTCTCATGTATTGGAATATCTATAGTTCTAAGTTTCTTTACTGATTCAATCAACTCTTTAAGATATATTATCATCACTCCTTCGCTTCCCGATGGAAATATTTCCTCAGGAACACCGTCCCTCCAAAACGTTGCACTTTCTAAATGTTTAATCGCTTCTTCTAAATCCATTATTATTTCATCAACTAGCTTACTCCACATTCTTATTCCCCCTTATTTCTTTCTTGCTCATTCTTTCAGTTTTTTCTCGTAGCTAAAGTATATCTTTTCTTGTTCTAATTGTCACTTTTAAGTTGCAATCCGCACTTGGGGCAAATATAACGATAACCACTCTTCAACATAAAATAAATAATACCTGGCAGAAGAAAGAATAAGCATAAAAGACAGCCTATAGCAGTACTTCCTCTTGGTTCCTTTTTAGGTTCCCCCTTATATCCACAGTTAGTATTTGGACATATAATTTCCTCCATTTTACCTCCTTTTCTGTTTTTCCCGTTTCTAAACATAAATATTATTTGCCAGTTTTTATCTACCCTCCCCTTGCCTTTCCGCCAACATCTCTGCCGCCCCCGCTAAGTCTTCCGGAAACATACCCCATAATACCTTAATTTATTTTTCAAACTCCACCTCTTGCTGCACCCTCAACGCATCCTCTTGTGTCAAGGTTGATAAATACCTTAACGTCATCGCCGGCGAATTATGCCCCAAGTGATATTGCAGCGCCTTCGGATTCCCTGTCTTACGCAACCGAATAATCGCGTCGCTATGCCTTAGTAGATGTGGAAACACCTTCTTTTCAATTCCCACAGCCTTGCTAACCTCATTTAAAATCTGCCAAGCCCTTGATCTATTTATATCAAAAAACTTCATCTTAGGCTCAATCTTGGCCCTGTAGGCGTAAGATTCTAACTTCTCCTTTAAATTCACCGGCAGCGCCACCATTCTTAGCTTTTTACCTTTTCCTATTATCTCCATAGCCGGCTTTCCTTCAAAGTTGTGTATCGCGGCCGGTGTCAGTGCCAGCGCTTCCGAAATCCTAACCCCGGTCTGGAATAAAAGCGTGATTAAAAGTTTATCTCTTTCCTTTTTGCAACCCTCTACAAGCTGTCGTATATCTTCTTCAGTTAAATAGCGGACAGGTAAATTTATCTTGTTAAGCGCCATTTTCCCTTGAACTATAACGTTATTCATAATCTATACATTTCTCACTTTTGTTTAATTTTCCGCTTGTTTTTACCTTATTTTTAATACTTCGGCCCTTTGAATCCCTTAAAAATTAAACATTCTTGCTACTTTTGTTTAATCCGTTAAATCATAACCCGCTGTTTTTTTGACTCTCTTGCATAGCGATTCCAATCGTTCATAAATAACATCTTTTTCCTCTTTACACCGAATAAGCCCCAACTTATAAATCTTTTCTGCTCTGCCATGGTCTATAAATTTTCTCCCATATAAATCATCAAGCGTGTATGTATCCGCCCATCCAACATATCCCCACACGCTATCAGGAAACTTTTTTATTATCCCTTCAAACAATTCATCTGCCAATACCCTATCCCCCAATAATAAATACGATTCTGCTTCTGCCCGAAGCATATTTTGAATTATTAATCCCTCTGTCCCATAAAAACGCTCGCAAAATTCACGGCAATATTTAATTAATTTTTTTAAATACCCTTTCTCCTTTACCCCCGCATTATACAATTCTGTTTCAAAATCTTGGCACCAATTGTAAATGCTCTGCGTTAATGGTTCCGGCATAAATGCATCAGCGCCGCTTACCGAAGTAATACGCGCCGGAACGATGTATTTTATCATATCCCAGGCGGTTTCCCATTTAATGATTCCTTCTTCATAATTTTTATTCTTTATCTCTTCATAACCATCCTGCATACAATCATCAATCATCTCAATATTCCACCGTTGCGGGAAAAACCGCTTCCACAATTCACATATCGCTATCCATATAAAATCTTCATCCTTGCCTTGCGCACTGTGATTCTGAGTATAATAGTGGCCTTCCGCCAAACTTATCGCGCAAATATACTGTGTTGTCTGTTCTTTAAATTGTTCTAAATTAAATTCAATATTCATAGACCTTAATTTCTTAATTATTTCCGCCGTGCCCAGCTTTCTTACTTTTTCATCATCCCATAAATTCTCAGAAAATTCCTTTAAACTTTTTCCCGCGCCATTGCGCGGCACTATCTTATTAAGTTTATCTATCAATTCTATATTATCTTTAAGAATCTTATTCGATCTCATAATAGATATCCGCCCAATAGGAACCTTTACAGATTCCGGCTTAGAATAGTGTGTAACCGGTTTCCCTAAACAACACCGTTTATACTTTTTTCCTGAACCACAAAAACACAGATCATTCCTTCCAATTTTCATTAAATCCCTCAACTATAGATATTCTTTTCCCGCGGGGGCATCATACGATAAAACAATAAGCTCTTTATGCCAGCTATTTCCTTTAGGCATAATCAAATAATACTCTTTGCTTAAGCGTTTTAAGATATTTTCTATTCCATTATAAAAATTCATTAAATATGTTCCCATAGCCGGCTCAGTAAGATTATCTTGTTTCCGCGGGTCAAATTTTCCTCTGATTTCACGGAGCCTTTCTATTGTTTCATCAACCGCCTTTTCTTCATCTAATACATCTTCTTTAAGTTCCTTATACTGCTCTTTCATATATAATCCTCCCTTTAGATAAAATCCTTTTCTGGAAATGTTCTCGGACATCATTCAAATCAACTAAATCGACTTCATCACTCACAGCCAGAGAAATCTTTCCATAATATCTAAAAAAATCCGCTGCTTTAATCCCTTCTACCGCTATATCAATATCATTAGCCGTTTCAACGTTTTCAAGACACGAACCAAACAAAAACACTTTTTCAACATCAAACTCTTTACTAATCTCCCCTATTTTAGCTAGTTCATTATCTAAAATTTCTTTTTTCATATCCGCATATTCTCTTTATCTTTACCTTACCCTAAAAAATTAAACATTTTTATTATTTTTGTTTAGTTTTAAAAATTTATAAACAATATTAGTGCTTTTATTATTAGTAGTATATATTAGTAATACTATTAGCCTAAAGCTATCCCCTTATAAATAAAAGAGTTAACTATACTTTCGGTATCAAAACAGAAGTTTTCGGTATCAAAACAGAAGTGCATAACTCTAATTCTGTGCTTAAAACTACTATTTTTGACGGTATCAAAACAGAAGTGCATAACTCTAATTTTCCCCTGACTTATCCACAATGACTATTGGTTTTTTGCTTGGGATCTTATGTTGAACTGCCGGGGGCGATGGTTGTAACTCAAAATGACCATCTTCAAACTTTGCTCTTACCGGCCAGTACATCTGAATGGCTTTTAATATAGCCTTTAAGCGATTACGGGTAACCTTATCTGCTTGTTGGCCCGTCCCTAATTGTTCAAAAAGTAATTGATCAGGGAAAGCTATAATATTATTCAGGCCATTATTTCTATACGCAAGGAACCTATAAAAATCAAGCGCTAAAGGGTTTCGTTTGAAACAACGCACCACATTCATATCCAGCGGCACAGAATGCTTATGAATATACCGGGCATATCCTTCATCAAGAATTATCTGTCCTTTTGCAAATGTGAGTTGGTCCGGATTCTTGACATCAAAATGAATATCCCATGCTTTAGCGACTAAAGAATGAATACCAATAATCCTTCCGGGTACGGAATCTTTAGGCTCAACCTTAATAACACTCGTAACATAATTGATCAATTGTTTCAAAAGCGCTTTATTAGCGTAGCCCGCTTCATACCCGACTTTTTTTACATATTCATTAAACGTTCTGCCTACCTCAATGATATTTGTATTTTTAGTTCGTACCTCTGTATCAATAAAAATCTGGTTTATTCGCGCGTAACA
>JBDRBQ010000060.1:0-6805 GCA_043822625.1 Candidatus Omnitrophota bacterium
GCGGATGTTAACCTTTCTGTTCAGCCGTGTTGTCTGGAAAAGACGGTTTTGGCAGAAATAGACGAAAGCGCGCGAAGTTATTCTATAATAGATATAAATACCGCCGGTATTGATGATATCCAGCGGCTGAAAGGGGTTGGACCTGTTTTAGCCGCGCAGATAATAGCATACCGCGATACCAACGGGCCGTTTAGGGGCAAAGAAGATTTACTTAACGTAAAAGGCATCGGCCCTAAAATTTATGAAAGCATAGAAGATAATATCCGTGTCGAATAAAGATAATTTTTTACAAACCGCCGTAGCTCTGCATAAAAGGCCTTTTTTTATTATGGCTGCTTTTTTCTGCTTAGGCATCATAATAGCTTCCTTTCGCGCTCTTCCTTTTTATATTCTTTTTCCCGCGGCGTGTTTTCTCTTGTTTCTTTGCCTTTTGTTTTTCTCAAAGCAATTTTGGTTTAACATGTTTGTCGGCATTTTCTTTCTCTTGGCGGGAATGATTAGTTTTGTAAATTATAATTTATTGCCGAATAACCATTATGTTTATAACACGCCTTTTTGTAAAACCCACGCCTATCTTATAGGCACGATTATCACCGACCCCGAAAACGAAACCGTCCTTTTTTCATCAAACAAGACGTCGTTCAGGGTTAAAGCGCAATATTTAAAAACAGACGAAGAATGGATTAGAACAAGCGGTGTGATTTTGGTACATTTGTACGACAGCTCCCTATCTTTCGCGTACGCGGATAGGGTAGTTATAGAAGGTGATATTGCACGCGTAAACCCGCCGTCTAACCCGGGGCAGTTCGATTATAAAAAATATCTTGAGAGTGAACAAATATACGCGGTTTTTAATAGTTATAAAAATGATTTCGCGCTAAAAATAGGTGCCAAAAAAATAAGCTTTATCAAAAGATACGCATTTTTACTACGTGATAAGTGCCGCCGGAAAATAGAAAACCATATCTCTTCTCCTCAACGGGAGATATTATCAGGCGTTTTGCTGGGGTTGAGAAAAAATTTTCCGCCGGAAATAGAAAATATTTTTGTAAAAACAGGGACCATGCACGTCTTACCAGCTCAATCCACGAAACTATATCCGGTTGCATTTTCAGACCAGATTGCCTTATAAATGGCAATTGGTTAAGACAAATTTTAACAGAAGGAATTACACTACGATTTATGTCGGCTTAACCCAAGAGTTAGTCAAAAAG
The DNA here is from genome assembly GCA_043822625.1 of Candidatus Omnitrophota bacterium. Taxonomy (GTDB): domain Bacteria; phylum Omnitrophota; class Gorgyraeia; order DAOVKU01; family DAOVKU01; genus JBDRBQ01. Next base: position 1,215 of record JBDRBQ010000060.1, read on the forward strand.
CTATGAAATTTGGCCAGGAATGGGGGCAAAACCGAGTCGGAAACACTAAGAGGGATACTTGATACATAGTAACTGGGTGCAGAATGAAATCGGCATGGCTTACGATGCGCATAAACCTATTTATGCCATAGTTCAGAAGGGTGTGAAGATTGAAGGCATATTGCCTCATATAACTGTTTATGAAGAATATGATCCCTCTGAGCCACAAGCGATAAAGGAGCTTATTAAAAAAATATAATAGAAAAGATTCGGACATCAAGAAAGAATGCAGATTTATTTTTTTTGGGAATATTGCTTCTTATTTATTATTGTTTTAAAAAAGATAGGGTGTGAAAAATTATTTTGTTAAGAGTAATTTTTTAACGACGAGATGTGTTAAATGCCCTTGTCGAACTGATTATAAATTAAATGAGCCGTTACAAAGATATACCCATGAGTCAAAGAATGAAAAAGATTGGCGAATTACTCGCCAAAGGGGTATATCTCAATAGACAAAAAGAAATTGAAAAAAGCTCTGAACAAAATACAGTGCAGGTAGAGGGCGACGGGATTGGCAAAAGCACTTGCCAAAGACAGTTTCCGCGACAAAAGGCATAAATTTAGAACACACGGATTTATACAACAAAAGTGCATAAACACAACCCCAAATTAAGTTGGAGCACTATTATTACAATAATAGTGCTTGCATTGTGAATATGTTATGGTATATTAGAAGTGTCGTAACTTAACCCAGAGTTGGTTTATAACACATTTATTGTGAAGGATAAATATGAGTTCCGGTATTTCGGAGAAAAATAGGAAGATTCTTGACGATCTTAATCGAACCCAGAAAGGGCCTTTCACCGCCAAAGAAGCCTCAAAAGCATTGGGTTTGCCATTGACCGAAGTTAGTGTTGTACTCACTTATTTCGTGACCAAAGGTTGGTTATCTCGGGTAAGGCGAGGACTTTATATTACAGTGCCGCTTGGGACAGTTAATCCGCATGAATATAAAGAAAACCCACTGATTGTAGCCAGCCGGGTTTTTTTGCCTTGTTACATCGGCGGATGGAGTGCCGCGGAGCATTGGGAATACACGGATCAGATTTTTAACAGTGTCGTAGTTTTTACACTGCGGAAATATCGGCATAAGACGTTGCGAATTCAGGGTACTGATTATGTTTTAAAGTGCATAAGTAAGAAATATTTTGGGCAGACAAGGCCGGTCTGGGAGGGTAATGTCAAAATTCAGCTTTCTGATCCTATCCAGACGATTGTTGATATTATAGATGATCCGTCTATCGGCGGAGGCATGAGGAACGTTATGGATATGATTCAGGAGTATTTTAAATCTCAGTATAGAAACGATGATGAGATCGTAAAGTATATTGAACGCAGAAACAATAAAACAGTCTACAAAAGGCTTGGGCTTATCATTGAAATTTTTAGCATTGAAGCTACAAAATTAAAAGAAATTTGTTTAAAAAATATCAGCGCGGGATATTCTCTTTTTGATCCTTCGGTTGAGGCGGGAGGAGCTTTTAATAGCAAGTGGAATCTGCGAATTAATGTGAGTATGGATAAATGATAAATAATCAGGAAATTAGGAATTTAGTCACCGAATGGGGGTTGCGAGATGACGTTATTGAAAAAGATTATGTCATCGGATGGCTTCTGTGGGGAATCGGGTCAGATCCTGATTTAAGCGCTCATTGGGCATTTAAGGGCGGCACTTCGCTTAAGAAATGTTATGTGGAAACGTGGCGGTTTTCAGAGGATCTGGATTTTACGATTATTCCCGGTGGTCCTGATAAGCCTGAAACTATTGAGCCGATTATTAAGCGTGTGCTTGAACGCGTTCATGATGAATCCGGTATTGATTTCTCATCTAAGGCGCCAGTCTTTAAACATTTCGATAAATATCTTTATACCGAAGGGCGTGTTTATTACCGTGGTCCTCGCAACGCCCCATCAGTCACAAGTATTAAACTGGATATTAGCGGATCAGAAAAAATAGCGTGTCCGACCGAACTAAAAGATATATCTCATCCATATAGCGACGAGTTACCAAAACCCGATAGAGTGCGATGCTACGCGTTTGAAGAGGTATTCGCGGAAAAGATACGTGCTATGGGAGAGCGCGGCCGCCCACGAGATCTATACGACATCGTTCTACTTTTCAGGCGCGGTGAATTTCAATCTGCGCCGCAGATTATAAAAGATGTGTTGGAAAACAAGTGCGCTTCTAAAGGCGTGCCGATTCCAACCCTTGAAGCGTTGCAGAATGCTAAGACCAAAAATGAACTTATTAGCGAATGGAAGAACATGCTCGGGCACCAACTGCAGACCCTGCCACCATTTGATGACTTTTGGAACGAATTGCCTGATATATTTAATTGGCTTGATGGAACATATCAACCGCCTTCATTGGCTGATATTCCGATCAGAGAAAGGCAGGAATCTGTTTGGGCTCCGCCACCGACCATTTGGCAATGGGGGCGTGGAGTGCCCCTTGAGTCGGTTCAGTTCGCGGCTGTTAACCATCTGTGTGTCGAATTGGGATACAGAAAAGAAAACGGAGAATATTCCACTCCGGTTATAGAACCCTATTCCCTGCGTGAAACGAAAGATGGTAATTTAATTATTTATGGAGTTAAAGCCGAGACGGGCGAAGTCAGTGCGTATCGAGTTGATCGTATTCAGAGTATCAAAGTAACTCAAAGGGTATTTAAGCCCAGATACAGAATTGAATTTTCTGTTTCGGGTGGTATTCATGCGGTGCCCACTGAAAGAAAAATCGTATCTTCCTTCGGGGATTATGGGTCTGTGGGACGTTCATATAAACCCACCCGACGAACTAAATCAACAAATCCATTCGGCATGAAATATATATTTCAGTGTAGTATGTGCATGAAAAAGTTTACAAAATCAACGAACGATTCAACCCTGCGTGCGCATAAAAATTCATATGGCATGCAGTGTTCCGGCAGGCATGGTTATCTCGTTGGTAATAAGTGAGGTAAAGGAAGTTTAAGTTTTTACATTTGACAAAAATAGAAGGAGTGATAGGTGTGTGCGGTAGCTCTGAAATATATGCAGGAGAAAATTATGAATAAGCCAGCACATTCTGATTTTTTTTTGAAGAAAAAAATGACAAAAACAGAACTCAAGGGTTTAATTGAAGAAGGTGAGAACATAGAGCTGAAATCATCCTTATCGCTGACCAACGAAATCATAGAAACCGTTTCTGCTTTTGCGAATACAAAAGGCGGGAAGGTTATCATCGGCATAGATGGCGGAGGCAGAATTATCGGCGTCCAGACAGGCAAAGACACCATAGAAAACCTTGCCAATAGAATTGCGCAAAATACTGATCCCAAAATTCACCCCAGGATTAGCGTTAAAGAGGTGGAAGGCAAAAAGATTATTGTTATTGAAGTAAAAGAAAGCCTTGACCGGCTTGTTTTGGCTTTTGGGCGTCCGTTCAAAAGAGTAGGCAAGGCAACCATGAGAATAGGTAAGGATGAATACGAAAGACTTATTTTGGAAAAGCATAAAGATAGATTTCAGTTTGACAAACAGGTTTGCGAAGAAGCCGGTCTCAAAGACATAGACGACCGGAAAGTCAAAGCCTACCTGAAATTAAGGGAGAAAAACAGAAATATATCGTCAAAAATAAAGATACCGTTAGACCAATTACTGGTTAACATAAAAGCCGCCGCGGACAAAAAGCCGACCAATGCCGGTATTCTGTTTTTCGGGAAGAACCCTCTGAAATTTATTTCCCATGCACAGTTGAGACTTGTCAGAATTAAAGGTGTGAAGATATATGGAAACATACTGGATCGGTTGGATTGTAACGGTACTTTATGGGAAATGGTTAATCAGGCGGAGGATTTTATCAGAAAAAACATCAGATTACTGGGATTTAGAACCGAAAAGAGTTTTAGAAGGGAAGACAAGTTTGAATATCCCACCAGAGCGTTGAGGGAAGCCATAATAAACGGTCTGATACACAGGGATTATTTCAATCTGGCCGATGTCAGGGTCTTTATCCTGGATGATAGAATTGAAGTGGTCAGCCCCGGCCCTTTTCCCGAGGGAGTAACCCCAAGAAACCAAGACATAAGCCGGTTAATAAAATCCTTTCGGATTTAATGTACGATATTGGCTATATTGAAAAGTATGGCTCGGGGATATACCTTGAAAACGAGCTATGCGTAAAGAACGGCAATCCCAAGCCCGCTTATGAAATAGATCCTGTTCAAACAAAAGTAATATTCAAATCACAGGTCAAAGACGTTACCGTAGTTGAAATAGGGGAAGAGATTTTACAAGGATTGAACGAGAGACAGAGGAAGGCTGTTGAATACATAAGACAAAGTAAGAAAATTACAAGAAAAGAATATGAAGAATTGTGTAAAACCAGCGAGAGAACGGCAAACAGGGAACTTGCCGAATTAATCAAAAAAAGGATTATCAAAAAGGTTGGGAACGGCACTAAATTTTATTATGAATTGGCGAGCTAATGGCGAGATGGTGGCGAGGTAAGCCTAAAAAATATAAATAGCTTTGAAGAGATTGACAGCGATTTTTAGAGAAAGGAGGTGAAGAAATGGTAAATTTGGAAAAGGAAGATTGGGAAAAGGAAAGAGATAGAATAAAAGAACGGCGGAGGGATAAATTACCCAAAGATACTAAAGAAGTTTATGTTGAGCAAGAAGGGAAAACCATTTTTTATGTATTTCTGCGGGAGAAAATAAGCGAAGGCATCTTGGGGGAAATTAAAAAGATTTTAGAAAAGGAAAAATTGGGAGAAATAAATGTTGATAAAATACTCCGGAAAAACAGCAGTGGAGAAAAAATTAAGGTGGGTTTTGTAGATGATTTAATGTCTCAAGTAGATAGTTATTTGAAAAAACGTCATGAAAGAGGCTTTTTCCTTTGACAAGCAATCTGTTTCTGGTATATTAGGAGCCATAGTTCACATTGCATCAGAAAGGTGAACTTTTTTTGTTTATCCTGCCCGTCAAAATACCGTCGAGAAACCTTCGTTTTACCTACAAAATCTGATATTCTTACAAAAGTAAACCTGTTTGTCTCTCTATTTTGACTATTTGCTCTGACTTTGGTAAAATTGAAATATAATTTGATCATCTCTTATTTGTCTCATTTTTTTAGCCTTTCTTTTTAAAGTACTCCACCGAAAAAGACTAAAGCATAAATGAGGCCTCTGCGCAGCTATAAAACAGTGCCAGTTATAGCGCGGATAGAACTTAGCCGCTTAGTATTCCGCTTAAGGAGCCCGGGGCGCAAGTATAGGTAGTCTCTATTTTTTTCTTGACGATAATGGTCGTGTTTGTTATATTTTGTCTATGTTTTACTTATCGAAACAGGAAAAAATAGTTTTATTTTCTCTTTGCGCGGCTCTGCTGTTGGGGATGGGAACGTCTTTTATTAAAACGAGAACGGCGGATGTTAACCTTTCTGTTCAGCCGTGTTGTCTGGAAAAGACGGTTTTGGCAGAAATAGACGAAAGCGCGCGAAGTTATTCTATAATAGATATAAATACCGCCGGTATTGATGATATCCAGCGGCTGAAAGGGGTTGGA
>JBDRBQ010000061.1:0-11545 GCA_043822625.1 Candidatus Omnitrophota bacterium
GGTGATTAGATTAGTACTGCCGAGATGGTCTTGGTGGTAATAGAATACCCCCTCACCCTCGCCCTCTCCCGCGGGGGGAGAGGGAATTTTTACAGAGCAGACTCTCGTGCTTCCCAAGAAGATGTGCTTGGTGGTTGTGTCATCTTTTTTTTCAAAGAGCGAACCGATGTAGGTGGTTACCGTTTCTTCACCCCCGGGGAGTCCTGCGGCCACCCCGCGGGTGGTTTTTTTTACTCTGCCGCCATCGCCGTCATAGACAAAGGTTGTTTCGATTACTTCCTGTGTTATGTCCCAGGTTGTGTCTTGCGTAGCGTAGAGGTAGTACGCGTTTCCGGCTTGCAGTGTTGAGAAGTCGTCGTTGACCGGGTCGTCGCGGTAGTGTTCGTAGCTTTCATTATTATATCTTGATACTTGGTCGTAATCAACATTGAAGTTGAGATTGTGTCAAGCCGAAATAGAAATGTCACATTCTGATTTACATTTTACATTTCTGTCAAACCGCTTTCTGATGGGAAAGCCGCAAAACCTCTCTTTCTGATTAAATCCCGAATCTTTTTCTATAATCAGCCATTTTGATCAGTTTTTTTCTTAGCCTGCTTTCCTCATGGGCAAAAGCCATTAAATGGCTTTCCAGCGAAGTTTCAGCGGAAGTCAATATTTTCGAAGTGTTTTTCTTTTGCAAAGCTTCAATAAAATCTTTTATCAGCCGGGGATCTCCTCCTGAATGTCCACCGACAACAGTAGGAACTTTGATTATTTCTTTCCTATCATTTAAATAATGATTTATAATAATTTCATTCTTCCCCATATGTCCCTGTAAAGAGGCCCTGCTTCCCGATACCTTAATCGTCCTCGTTTCCTCATGATTAAAATTCATGGTGAAATTTACGGTTATACCCCCTTCAAATTCCATACACGACTGTTGGTGATCCACCACAGTATTATCACAGTGAAAAACACACCTGCCGTAAGGACCTTTTTTTACCGCCTCTACGCGGCCTTTCATAGAAACATCCATGGTTATTACATTAACCGGCCATTTTTTGGTTTTCGCGTTCACATAAAGTTTAATTGCCGACCATGGACATTCTTTCTCAACTTTACACCCGGAAATACACCTTTTTGCCGAACCCCGCGGAGCGTTTTCTTCTTTAAAAAAAGACAGGTGCCCGCTCGAAAAAAGCCTGACACATTTTCTGCCCAACAGCCAGTAAATAATGTCCATATCATGACAGCATTTTTGCAAAATCATAGGGCTTTCTTCATCTTTTCTGCGCCAATTACCTCTAACAAAACTATGCGCCATGTGAGAATAGGATAGATTTTCTTTGTGCTCATAAGTTAATATTTTGCCCAAAATACCGGAATCAACTATCTCTTTAACTTTCTGAAAAAAAGGCGTATAGCGCAAGACATGACAAATCATAACAAGTTTATTATTTTTTCTAGCGGTCTTTATCACATTCACGCACTTTTGGGGACTTGTAGAAATAGGCTTTTCAAGAAGAATATCATAACCTTTTTCAAGCAACGCGATAGAAGATTTCTCATGCGCCTGATCTACGGTAGAATTAATTACCGCCGCGCACATTTTCGGTTTTTTCACAAACGCTTCCCACGATTCAAATGCCATTTCAGGCGCAAGATTATGCTGTTTGGCAAAAAAATCTCTTCTGTCTTTTCTCAACTCGGCAACCGCGACAACCTTCGCGTCTTTAGAGTGCCCAAGTACATACCGGCCGAAATTATCCGTACCCCTTTGTCCGGCCCCGATTATCGCGATTTCAACAGGTTTTTTCATAAAACTTTCCCTCTTCTTAATATAATAAAAGTGAAGTAGTTAAATAGAAATAAAAATGCCCCACAACAGGTTCTTTTCCCACATTAAACAAGAAAGAACCTTAAAAAGAGTATATCAAATACAATACAAACAACAAGAATATTTTTTAATGGTTTTGGAAATAGGAAGAACCATAGTACTCCCCGATTTTAATCTACACTTTTATAAAGTGCGCAATCTCATCTCGGAAGCAGAACAGGAAGATCAGCTCTCTGGTCATCCCCATGTACGACCAAAAATAGGTGTGCCCCCCCCCGCCCCTTTTACGCTTATTCCGCGCCTCTTTTTTTCTTGTCACCTGTAATATATTTTTGAAATCTACTTCTGGGTTTGCAAGGCATGGTCATTTTCAAATGACCATCTTTTACTAAAGGCTGAAGGACTTCTTTCAGAAAATACATCCGGTGTTTTAAATTCAACAACAGCATTATTTCTTTTGAACTGCGCGGCTCTTCACAAAATTTCAGTATTTTCGCTATCCTGTCCCGCATCTCGACTTGAGCGGTAACTTGAGCGGTAACTTGAGCGGTAACTTGCTCGGAAGGATAAGGAAAAATCATCGTAAATGTGTCGTTCTTCTCGTCATTTCTCCACTGCGCGGATGGATAACCCTTTTTCTCTAAAACAAGAATGGTTGTTCTAAAACCTGTTCCTTTTGCCTCCCCCCATCCTAAATCATAAAAAACTCCAGCAATTAAACTGTTGCGCAATTCAGAGCCGGGAAGCTCATACTCTTCAGGAGCTTTTAAAGATCGACCGGGGTTATAAAATTCGATACGATCATTGTAGATGCGGATTTGTGAAGGTGAGGGATGAAAATAATTCTGGTGCATAAGAAGGTTGCTCAATGCCTCCCGCAATGCTCTCTTGAATGGATCATCCTCCACTCGGATTAAATCTTTACCTAATTTGAACGGGGTGAGATAGAATCTGTTGATAATATCCAACGCCTGAGAACGAATCTGTATTAAATTGCCGGTAAGATCGGTTGATAAAAAGGGATCGTTATCTTTTCCCCATTCAGTACCTTTTATGCGAATAATGTCTAATCGAAAATGAGGGAAAAGTCTTTTTATAGTATTTGTTTTTGCAAAAAGAAGCGTGCCGGCGGCAGTAAGATGCCTATTATCTTTAGAAACCATGTTATACGCCTTAAGCAATTCTTCGGCTTTAAGACGCAATTCTCCCGTACCCTCTTTCTGTAATTTTCTTATTTCTTTAAAAGCAGTGATAGTTTTTGTGTCAATATCTGAAATGGCGGCATTTCTTAAAACCTGCGCGTCTGGAGAAGAAAGACGTTCCTGAAAAAATCTCTGGAAATCTTGATCAGTTAAACTATGAGTCACCGAGCCAACACGCTTATATCCCCCTTTTAAAGGGCCCACGTCTTTAATATAGATGGGTTTTTCATATCTTAACGCTTCTTCTACTTCGATTATTACAAAGTGTTTTCCTTTTTCACCGGCGATTTTAGGTTTTATAACCGGACAAAAATTGAATTTCTGACTGATCGCGGAAACTAAATCATCTACCAATTTTTGAGGATTTTTCACGCCCTGCCGGATTATTTTATCCTTATCCTGTTTTATTCCCAAAACAATAATTCCGCCCCTGGTATTCGCGAAAGCGGATATTGTTTTCCAGATAGTTTGCGGCAAACCTTCTTTTGCTTCTTTATACTCTAATTTAGCGGTCTCGAATTTTTTTAACAACATAAGTTTAGATTTTTTATTTAACATTTTACTCGTAAATAGTGCCGCTTTAACACCCGTGGCGGAAACACTCAAAATTTGCTATTCTAAAAAACACGGGGTTCATTTTTCATATTGTTCAGTTCCCTGCCTTTTCTTATATTCCACCTTAATACATAAAAATATCCTCTCAGGGGGCTGTTTTTTTAGACAAAGCGAAAAAGACCGCCAAAGAGCCGGTGGTATGATGAGCCAAGCTGGGGGACACCGAGACTCTTCCCCACGGCCCTTCGGCAATTTATATATACATTATAAATGTATATTTGTCAACAAATTTATTTTTACATTGTAATCCATCGCGGGCTTTCTTAATTGGCATTCTCCCGCTACAGGGTAATGTATTTTCAGCCGCGCATGAGGAACCTCTGCGGCAAAAGCTATTGGAAATTATCAAGTTAAAAAACAGCGTGGGATTATTTTTCTACGGAAGGAATTTAGCGCAAATAAAAAAAGAGTTATTTTACGCTGTACTGATTACTGATGGGCATACGTCTGTCTCTGCCGAAGGCTTTGGGGGTAATTCTTACACCGGGAGGAGCCTGTCTGCGCTTGTATTCGTTTCTATCTACCAGAGTAATGACTTTTTTTACTACTTTACCGTCGAAACCCTTATCTATAATCTCCTGCAAAGACTTATCCTGCTCCACGTAAAGCTTAAGAATTTTATCTAAAATATCGTAGGGGGGCAGGGTATCCTGATCTTTTTGATTTAATTTCAGCTCCGCCGACGGCGCGCGTTTTATAATAGAAAGCGGAATAATGTTCTCTTTTATCAGAGAATTTCTATATTTAGACAATTTATACACCAACGTTTTAGGCACATCTTTTAATACCGCGAAACCACCGGCCATATCTCCATACAAAGTACAATAACCGACGGAAGTTTCACTTTTATTTCCGGTAGTCAAAACAAGATAACCGAATTTATTAGAAATAGCCATCAAAAGGTTGCCTCTTACGCGCGCCTGTAAATTTTCCTCGGCGACTCCCTTTTTAGTGTCCTTAAAAATATTTTCCAGACTATCAAGATACGGCAGATATAAAGAATCTATTGGAATGATGGAAAACTTTATGTCTAATTTTTTGGCGAGTACGGTTGCGTCGTTTAAAGTAGCAAAAGAGGTAAATTGTGAAGGCATAAGTGCCGCGAGCACATTATCTTTTCCAAGCGCGTCGGCCGCGATAACCGCGCATAAAGCCGAATCAATACCGCCGCTTAACCCTAAAACAACTTTTTTAAAATGATTTTTCGCGACATAATTTTTTAATCCGCTTTTAAGGGCTTCGTAAATTTCAGCCTCTTCCTTCAACAAGGGCGCCTGCTTTGATTTCAGCAAAGGCTTTTTACTTTTAGCGCCTTTTAAAACTGGAATGTTGATTACAGAACATTTTTCTTTGTTTCCAAAATTCAACTCTGCCGGCATCTTTTCCGCTCCGGCACAATCCAAGTCTATATCTATAAAAGACAGTTCTTCTTTAAATTGCGGCGACTGAAAAACCAGCCTGCCGTCGGGATTAAAAACCAAACTTCCGCCATCGAAAACAAGTTCATCCTGCGCTCCGGTAAGATTGCAATACGCCAGATACGCCCCCGCTTCTTTAGCACGCGCGGAAAGCATTTTACGTCTCAATTTAATCTTTCCTCTATAATAAGGAGACGCCGATAGATTTATAATAAGATCAACCTCCGAATTAAAATCCCGCACCTCGTGCTTTATCCAGATATCTTCACAGATATTAATATTTAAAATCGTGTTTCCGTATTTTATAAATAAATATTTTTCACCCTCCCGAAAATAACGCTTTTCGTCAAACACAGCGTAATTAGGCAGGTACTTTTTATGATAAAACCCCAAAATTCGTTTATCATAAATTACAGCGCAACTATTATAAATGGATTGTGTTTCTTCATGAGCCAATCCCACCAAAACGATAATTTCAGGCGTTTTCTCCGCTATCTTTTTAAGAAAAGCTTTATTGTCTCTTATAAAATGAGGTTTTAAAAGTAAATCTTCGGGAGGGTATCCGCAAAGAGTTAATTCGGGAAAAACAATTATGTCGGCCTGTTTTTCATGGGCAAGCTTTATATTTTTCAGCACTTTTTCGGCGTTGCCTTCGAAATCACCTACGGTTAAATTAATCTGGGCTAAAGCTAATCTAATCCTCTCGCTTTTCATTTATCACTTCACGCTTTCTTTTTTTAAACTCTCGCGGTTTTTTATTGCCATATCAAGCAATCGGCTGTTACTTAAAATATATCAAGGGACAAGGAAAAATGCAAGATGAAAAATAAAGCCCCTAAAATAAAGCCCCCGGTAGCAAGCCCGCGGTATTCCGTAAAAACGGATAAAAAAAAGGAATATCCAAAAACCTGAACATTCCCCTCAATAGCAACCTATTATTTTTTTCTATTTATTAGTGGAATAATATTTTTTTACAAAACCGGCAATGCTTTCCCTGTCTTCATCCGTAATATAATTAAATCGTATACCTACACGATATTCACTTTCTTCGACAAACAATTCATATTGCACTCTTCCGACAGCCTCTATGGCTTTAACCTGTTCCTTCTCATTCATAATCGAATACAACAGGATAAATCTAAAAAAGAGTATTGCTCCTTCAGGAATAGCATATTCGGTTATAAAACCCATTCCATTCTCGCTCAAGTCAATCATTACCGCGTTAATTTCTTCATCACAGCCTACAATCTTACGCAAGAAAAGAGGTTTTTCTATCCTGTAAACAAACAAAGCCCCTACTTTAGCGCGTTTGCAATCACGCCTTTCTTCTTTCAAATAATAAGGGGGCTCATGACTAAACATACCTATTTCACCTCTATTTCTTAAAATAACTTTTTTTACCGAAAGATATTCATCTCACTTTTATCTGCCGCGCAATCAATCACAAATAGAAACCTTTGCGAAAATGGACACTTGCCGAAAGCAGATAAAAAGTTTAGTAAAGACCGAATAGCTTAAACAACAAAAACTTGCTGTACGACAATTGCGTCTGAATACCGCCGTCTTTCAAAGCATCCAAAGAACGATAGGAAGTATCCGCACCCTTCAAGACCTGCATTTCATAAAAAGAAGAAAACATTTTGCCAAAATAAGGCACAGCTATTCCTAAAGTATAACTGCGGCCTAAAAAGGGTACTCCAATGCTGATTTTGGATTTGCCGGATAATTCTTTTATGGCATCCAAAACTCTCTGGCAGCTTTCTTCTTTTTCACACGCAAGCCCTTTAAGAACGCGCAACGCGGTTGCTGAAGAAACTTTTGCTGTTCTGGCTATGTCTTCGATTTTGAAAACGTATTTTTCTTTCATGGCTTTACTCCTCATTTTTTAATGCAAGCCCTGAGAAAACGCTTTCTTCTATAAGAATAGAATGCCACATAATAAAACCTTTGTCAATATAACATATTGTTCTTTTGGGGGATTTTATTGCTTTATAATTGTTTTCACAACCCTTTTAACAGCAACGTGTTAAAATAAGCAGTGGGGGAGGGGGGGGTCTAATACATCCGGATTAAAGAAATTTTTTTAAGCACTTTAAATTTTCTTCATTCGCGCCGCTGTTTTGTTTTAGCGCTGAATACGCGGCATTGCCCAAATTAATCTGCTTTTCTCTATTACTAAGTATTTCATAAAGGACTTTTTTGAGTTCTTGTTCGTTTTCAACCATCAAAGCCGCTCCGGCTTTTAACAGCAAATCAGCCTCTTGTTCGAAATTATAAATCCATTTTCCAAAAATAACTCCTTTGCCGAAACCGGCCGCTTCAAGCATATTATGCCCCCCGCGCTTTGTAAGACTGCCCCCTATAAAAGCAAACGAACAAACCGCGTAAAGGTCTCTCAATATTCCCACTTCATCCAAAATAATAATTTTTTCCGTGGGGTGATTTGTTTCGGCAAGAGAAGAAAAAAGTTTATACTTTAATCCTCGCGCTTCATAAAATTTACTGATTTCGGCTACCCTTTCTACGTGCCGCGGCGCTAATATCAACTTTAACTTCGGGTACCTTTCACGCAGTTCCGTGAAAACACGGGCTATTATCTTTTCTTCCGGCTCATGCGTAGAACCGCAAAGAAAAACTGTTTCTTCGGAAGATATATTCAATCTGCGTTTCAAGCTTTCTTCACGCTCTTCACTTATTTTATAAGAAAGCGCTAAATCGAACTTAGTCGAACCGGTTACTTTCACTTTTTCCGCCGACGCCCCTAATTTTACGATTCTGGAAGCATCCGCGTCACTTTTCACGCAAAAGAATTTCATGCTTTTAAAAATAGGTTTAAATAAAAAGCCGGCGAGCTTATACCCTATAAAAGATTTCCTGGAAATCCTGCCGTTAATCACAGCAATGGGAATATTTTTACGGTTAAGTTCAATTATCAAATTAGGCCAAATCTCGGTTTCAGTTAAAATAAAAAACTTGGGATTTATACAGGAAACCGCTTTTCTTACTATAAAACTCAAATCCAGTGGCAAGTATATTATTTTCACCTTCGGGGGTAAAATTTTTTCGGCTACAGCGTTGGCGCTTGAAGTCACGGTAGAAACGATGATTTTTTCTTCGGGAAATCTATCACAAAGCAGTTCCACAAAAACGGAAGCGCTGATGGTTTCCCCGACACTCACCGCGTGCAGCCATACAGGCCTTTTACCGTGAAGTTCTTTTTTTAACCCTGAAAAATCCGCGAAAATCCTTTTTTTTATACAGGAAAGCGGTTTTCTTTTTGCAAACGCCGCCAAAACATAAAAAAGAGAAAAAACCAAAAAAATAAAATCCAAAAATATTCTCATTATTTTTCTTTCGCCCTTGGGTGTACTTTTTCATAAACTTCTTTTAAGCGCTGAGGGGTAATATGCGTATAAATTTGCGTTGTCGAAATATTCTCGTGCCCCAAAAGCTCCTGCACCGAACGCAAATCCGCCCCCCTATCCAAAAGATGAGTAGCAAAGCTGTGCCGCAAAGTGTGCGGGGAAACTCCAAGCTTATTTGAAGTTAGATGAATATATTTACTTATAATTCTCCGCACGCTCCGGTCATTGATACGCCGCCATTTTTTATTCAGGAAAAGAGCCCTGTTTTTTTTTGCTTCCGTGGAAACAATTTTTAAATACTCTTTTACCGCTATTAAAGCCGTTTCGCCCACCGGCACCATTCTTTCTTTTTTGCCCTTACCCCTGACTTTTGCCACGTTACCGATAAAATCAACATTGTCTATATCCAACCCGGTTAATTCTCCCACTCTAATCCCGGCGCTGTAAAGCATTTCCATGATTGCCCTGTCTCTTTTGCTCCATACGTCACTGCCCGAAGCCGCTTCTATTAAAACTGAAACTTCTTTTTCACTCAAAAAAAGAGGAAGTTTTTTATCAAACTTCGGGGTTAAAATAGCCGAGGCGGGATTACTTTCTATGATACCTTCCCTGTAAAGAAATTTAAAAAAAGACCTTAAGGCGGCTAATTTGCGGGCTACCGTTCTTTTGGAATAATTTTTCTCTTTCAGGAAAAATAAAAACTTTCTTAAAAAAAAATGATTTATGCTCTCTATTTTCGCGCCGGAGGAAAATTCCTTGAATAAATTCAAATCTATATGATAATTAAGCAGTGTGTGGCTGGAATAATTCTTTTCATTTTCTAAATGCTTCAAAAATTTTTCAATAAACTGTTCCATGGGAACACACCAAAAGTATAAAAAAAGTTCTATTTTGAATCGTTCTCTTTGTCTTCGTTGCTGCTTTCATCCTGGGGCATTTTATTGGAAATAAAATCACATTCAGGATAACGGCTGCACCCGTAAAAATATCTGCCTCTTTTATTTTTGCGGCTAATCACATCTCCCGTTTTACACTTTGGGCAGGGAATTCCCAAACTTATGGATTTTGAAAAAATACAATCCGGAAATCCCGCGCAACTTAAAAATTTCCCCAGTCTCCCCCATTTTACAACCAAATGCCTGCCGCACTTAGGACAAATTTCATCCGTCTCAATAACCTCTTTTTTTACTTCTCTCATTTTAACTTTTGCCGCCTCGAGATTAATACTGAATGGAGTGTAAAATTTCTTTAAAACCTCCTGCCAGTTTACGTTCCCTTCTTCGATGGCATCGAGTTCTTCTTCCAACTCCGCGGTAAACTGCACGTCCATCACCCTGGGAAAATGCTGTAATAAAAGTTCTATTACTATTATACCCAATTCCGTAGGCAAAAGATAATTAGCCTGCCTCTGCACATAATTGCGCATTAAGATAGTATGAATTATAGGCGCGTATGTACTAGGCCTGCCTATTCCCTTTTCTTCCAAAATTTTAACTAAAGAAGCATCTGTATAACGGGGCGGCGGCTGGGTAAAATGCTGACTAGGATTAAGAGAAATCAATTCTAAAACTTCGCCCATTGTAACTTCGGGAATTTTATTTTCTTCCTTTTTCTCTTCCTCCTGCCGGCTAAGTATCAAAAAGCCGGGGAAAGTTACTTTAGAATCAGAAACCGCGAATAAACAATTTCCGGCGGTAATATCAAGTCTTTTAGTCGAAATCAAAGCCGGTGACATCTGCGAAGAAACGAATTTATTCCAGATAAGCGTATAAAGCTTCAGTTGTTCTTTGTTTAAAAAAGGCTCTAAACTTTCCGGAGTACGCTCAACGTAAGTCGGTCTAACAGCTTCATGCGCGGCTTGAGCGTTTTTTTTGGTTTTATACAAAACAGGCGTTTCAGGTACATATTCAGCGCCGAATTCAGCATTTATAAAATTTCTTACCGAATCAAGAGCCTGCTGAGAAATTCTCACCGAGTCGGTTCTCATATACGTAATCAAACCCACGCTTACGGAATTTTCCAGTTCGATACCTTCATAAAGCTGCTGGGCGATTCTCATGGTCTTCGCGGCTGGAAACCTCAACACATTAAAGGCATCCTGCTGTAATTTACTGGTGGTATAAGGAGCCGACGGATTTCTTTTCTTAGCACTTTCTTTTATATCGCTGACAAAAAACTTCTCTTTTTTTAACTGCTCGACTAATTTTGAAATCTCTTCTTCACTTTTTAGTCCGGGCTTTTCATTATTTATTTTTTGCAGTTTGGCTTTTATTTCCGCCGTGGCATCTATTTTTTTTAACAACGCCTCTAATTCCCAGTATTCTTCGGGGTTAAAGTCTTTTATCTCTTTTTCTCTGTCGACTATCAGCCTTAATGCTACCGACTGCACCCTGCCGGCGCTTAATCCCCGTGTTATTTTTTGCCACAAAAGCGGGCTTAATCCATAACCGACAAGGCGGTCTAAAATACGCCTGGCTTGCTGGGCATCTACTTTATGCTGATCAATCTCGATAGGATTTTTAAAAGCATCGAGAATAGCTTGTTTGGTAATCTCATAAAAAAGAACCCGTTTAATTTCCTTCCCCTTACCTAAAACGCGGGCAAGATGCCAGCAAATAGCCTCTCCTTCACGGTCGGGGTCGGCGGCTAAGTAAAGCGTATCGCATTTTTGGACTTTTTTCTTTAATGCCGTAACACTTTTTCTTTTCGCGGAAATAATGATATAACTTGGGACAAACTCATTATCTTTTATTTCCACGCCTAATTTTGTTTTAGGCAAATCAGCTATATGTCCGCCCGAAGCCGTAACCGAAAAACCGGAACCTAAAAATTTTTCTATGGTTTTCGCCTTCGCGGGAGATTCGACAATTACGATATTTTTCTTCGCCACTAAAATTTACCTTCCTTCTTCATAGTGCCTGCTCGCCTGCCGTAGGCAGGAATGGTTAGATGATGAAAGTTTTTAAGGTTCCTTCCATTCACTATCCACTATTCACTATCCACTATTCACTATTCACTATCCACTATCCACTATCCACTATCCACTATCCACTATCCACTATCCACTATCCACTATCCACTATCCACTATCCACTATCCACTATCCACTATCCACTATCCACTATC
>JBDRBQ010000062.1:0-4186 GCA_043822625.1 Candidatus Omnitrophota bacterium
AGGCACGGCCTGCCTGCCGTAGGCACGGCCTGCCTGCCGTAGGCACGGCCTGCCTGCCGTAGGCACGGCCTGCCTGCCGTAGGCACGGCCTGCCTGCCGTAGGCACGGCCTGCCTGCCGTAGGCACGGCCTGCCTGAACCGTTAAAAAATTATTTTAATAAAGAAGGGAAGATGAAAAATGCCAAATCCTAAACGAAGACATTCGAAAACGAGAAGAGATAAAAGCAGAACACATCAAAAAGTAGCCGTGCCTGAATTAAATACGTGTTCTCAATGCGGAGCGTCGAAAGCTACACACAGAGTTTGCTTATCCTGCGGCTACTATAATGGAGAGAAAATTTTAGATGTAGAAAAAAAACAGGCAAAACAGCAGAAGAAAAAAGAAAAAAAATAAATAGAGAGAAAAAAAATGGTTATGAAAATAGCTCTTGACGCCATGGGCGGAGATAATGCTCCCGTAGAAACAGTGAAAGGAGCGGTAAACGCGGCTGAAGAATTAGGATATGAAATTTTTCTTGTTGGGGAAGAATATTCGATTGAAAAAGAATTGGATAAATACAGGCCGTTTGCCGGTACAGTAAGAGTTGTTAACGCCTCGGAAAAAATCGGTATGGATGAACCGGCGGCTATAAGTGTGCGCAAGAAAAAAGACGCGTCTATAAACGTTTGCGCGAAACTAGTTAAAGAAAAAAAAGTAGACGCTTTAATTACCGCGGGCAATACCGGAGCCGCGGTTTGCGCGGCTACTTTATATCTTAGAACTCTAGAAGGAATTGAAAGACCCGGAATAAGTGTTATTTTTCCAACGCTTACCGGTATATGTTTTTTGATAGATGTAGGCGCTAATATAGATCCTAAGCCGGAACATTTATTGCAATACGCGGTTATGGGCGATGTATATATGCGTTATATATTTAATAAAGAAGAAGTAAAGGTTGGGTTGTTAAGCATCGGGGAAGAAGAAAGCAAAGGCACAACTTTAATCAAAGAAACTCACCGGCTTTTAGATGCCAGTGCTCTTAATTTTATTGGTAACGTCGAAGGCAGAGATATATTTACCGGAAAATGCGACGTTATCGTCTGCGACGGATTTTCAGGTAATATTATTCTTAAAGTTTCCGAAAGCATTGCCGAAACTTTGGGGAAATTGTTCAGCCGTGAGATGAATAAAAGTTTATTGACTAAAATCGGCGGTCTTCTCAGTATGACTGCTTTGCGCAGTTTTAAGAAAAAAATAGATTACACCGAAATAGGCGGGGCGCCTCTTTTGGGAGTAGACGGGGTATGCATAATATCTCATGGGCGTTCTACAGCTAAAGCTATCAAGAATGCTATCAAGGTTGCCGGAGAACTTTCGGCTCATCAGGTAAATAAGCATATCATTGACCAGCTTAAAAATTTGACAACTTAATTAATAATGAAAGAAAAAAAAACTAAATCAAAAGATGATTTTTCGGTAGGAATCGCGGGGTTGGGGGCGTATGTCCCTGAAAGAGTTTTGACTAATTTTGACTTAGAAAAAATGGTTGAAACTTCTGATGAATGGATTACTACCCGTACCGGAATTAAAGAACGCCACATTGCCCGCAAAGATGAAACTACCAGCGACTTAGCCGTTAATGCCGCGAGGCAGGCTCTTGAAAACGCGGGTTTATCTGCTAAGGATGTTGAATTAATTATAGTTGCGACTATAACTCCCGATATGTTTTTCCCTTCTACGGCGTGTCTTGTTCAAAATAAATTAGAAGCTTTTAAAGCGGCTTGTTTTGATGTTTCCGCGGCCTGTTCCGGTTATATTTACGCGATTACCTGTGCTCAGCAATTTATCAAAGCCGGAACATATAAAAACGCTTTAGTAATAGGCGCGGAAAAATTATCGTCTATTACTGATTGGACGGACAGAAACACATGTATTCTTTTCGGCGATGGGGCAGGGGCGTGTGTTTTGGAAAAAGTTGTGTCCGGTACAGGTATAATATCTACTTATCTTGGCGCCGATGGAAGAGAAAGCGAGTTGCTGAGCTTACCGGGAGGGGGATCTAAAATTCCGTCGAGTCATGAATCGGTAAATGAAAAACAGCATTTTATAAAAATGAAGGGTAATGAGCTATTTAAAATAGCCGTAAAAAAAATGGCCGACGCGGTTAATATCGCGCTCAAGAAAGCCGGCATAGGATGTGAAGAGGTTGATTGCATTGTCCCTCATCAGGCAAATATACGAATTATAAATGCTTGCGCGCGTCGTCTTGGATTACCCCTGGAGGTACTTTATCTGAACATCGCGAAGTGCGGCAATATGTCAAGCGCTTCTTCGGCGGTAGCTCTTTATGATGCCTATAGAGAAGGCAGGATAAAAAAAGGTTCGATAGTGGTTATGACGGCTTTCGGTGGAGGCCTTACTTGGGGAGCCTGTGTTATAAAATGGTAGAAAGTGCTTTTATTTTTCCCGGACAGGGCGCTCAGTATATAGGTATGGGACGTGAGATTTATGAGAAATACAAAACCGCGCGGGATATTTTTGAAGAAGCAAATTCCTGTTTAGATTTTGATTTGATTAAGGTGTGTTTTGAAGGCCCTATGGAAGTCTTGTCCCGCACTGATATAAGTCAACCCGCTATTTTAGCTGTCAGTATTGCTTCCCTAAGAGTTTTTCAGGAAAATAACCCTGATGTTTTGCCGTTTGCTTCGGCAGGTTTGAGCCTTGGAGAATATTCCGCTTTAGTTTGTTCAGGATCCCTTAAATTTAAAGACGCGGTTAAATTGGTTAGAAAAAGGGGTTTATATATGGAAGAAGCGTCCCGGCGCAATCAGGGTAAAATGCTTTCTATAATTGGTTTAGAAAGAGATAAGGTAGAAGAAATTTGCCGTGAGTGCCGAACGGAAATTGCCAATCTAAATTGTCCCGGACAGATTGTTGTTTCCGGCAGCAATGAAAATATAGAGCAGGCGGCAAAAGTTGCCAAAGAAAAAAAAGCAAAGATGGCGGTTATCTTAGATGTAAGCGGCCCTTTTCATAGTTCTTTTATGAAAGAAGCAGCTGTTTCTTTAGAAAAAGAATTGAAAGATGTCGAAATTTCGGTTCCTTCTATTTCGGTGGTAAGTAATGTTACCGCCGCTTATGAAAGCCGCCCTGATGAGATTAGAGAAAATTTGATAAAACAGGTTTATGTCACGGTAAACTGGCAGGATTCTATGGGATGTCTTATAAAAGACGGGATTATGAATTTTTTTGAAATAGGTCCCGGCAAAGTTTTAAAAGGACTTATGCGTAGAATAAATTCTTCTGTTTCAGTAATCAACATTGAAACCGTTGAAGATATAGAAAAAGTTTCTGGAAAAATATAAAGTTTATTTGTTTTTATATGAATTTACGGCATATTTTGTAAAACGGATTTTTAGTAGGGAGGGAGAAAATGTGTTCTAAATTGCTTGAAGGCAAGACAGCTCTTATTACCGGAGGCGCCAGAGGAATCGGAAAAGCGATAGCCGAGACTTTCGCTAAAGAAGGCTGTAACGTGAATATTTGTGATGTATCTGAAGAAAATTTAAAGATTGCGCAGGCTGAAATGGCTTCTTATGGCGTGGAAGTCAACAGATTTGTTTTAGACGTAACTAATTTGGAACAAGTCGAGAAAGTGGTTAATAATATCCTTGACAAATTAAAAAAAATTGATATACTTGTCAATAATGCGGGGATAACAAAAGACGCTCTTTTGATAAGAATGAATGAAGAAGATTGGGATTTGGTTATAAATGTTAACTTGAAAGGAACCTTTAATTGTTCTAAAGCAGTTTCCAAATCCATGATGAAAAACAGAAGCGGGAAGATAGTAAATATAGCTTCGATTATTGGTTTAATGGGTAACGCGGGGCAGGCAAATTATGCCGCTAGTAAAGCAGGAGTTATTGGTATAACTAAAACTTTGGCGAAAGAGTTAGGCCTAAGAAATGTTAATGTCAATGCTATTGCTCCCGGTTTCATTCAGACGCATATGACCGCAAAACTCACCGAAGACATAACGCGAAAAATGCTTGAGCAAATACCATTAGGTCGTTTTGGTTCAGCAAGCGATGTTGCCAATATGGCGCTTTTTTTAGCAACTTCAGCTTCTGATTATATAACCGGTCAGGTTTTTCAGGTAGACGGTGGAATGTTAATGTAATAGTAAAGTATATTTGTACTTAT
>JBDRBQ010000063.1:0-2913 GCA_043822625.1 Candidatus Omnitrophota bacterium
GCCTACGGCAGGCAGGCCGTGCATACGGCAGGCAGGCCGTGCCTACGGCAGGCAGGCCGTGCCTACGGCAGGCAGGCCGTGCCTACGGCAGGCAGGCCGTGCCTACGGCAGGCAGGCCGTGCCTACGGCAGGCAGGTCTGAACCTTACAGTTAAATAAATGTTTCATCCCGAAACTTCGGGATTGACATCTCCTCATTTCTTTATTTCTTATGCTCACAGGATTCTTTATTTAAATTCTTCCCGCAGATAACACATAATCCTTTACAATCCATGGAACAAAGCGGCTTTACCGGATAATTCAAAATTAAATCTTCCCGCAAATCATCCCAGAGATTAATTATTTTTGTCGCGGAAACTTCGTAATGTTTAGTCAGCTTTCTGTCGACATCAACCGGATACCATTCAAGACATCTTGAACAGCGAATTTTAGCCGTGCTTGTAAGATGCACCCTCGCGGTAACTTCATTTTTATTTTTTTCTACCTTAGCATCCACTTCTACCGGCCCGGCAAAAATAAATTCTTCGTTATTCAAATCAGCAACAACTGGATCCACAGTCTCTTTTAATTTAAGCCCGTCTTTAGGAATTTCATTCGCGTTAATATCTATAAACATTATTGAGCCCTGACAACATTCAATATTATAGCATCAACTACATCCTGAACATTGCAACCGCGTGATAAATCACTGCATGGTTTAAGCAATCCCTGCAAAATAGGACCAATAGCCCGCGCGTTCGCCAGACGCTGAACAAGTTTATAACAAATGTTTCCCGCCGCGAGGCTGGGAAAAATCAACACATTCGCCTTTCCGGCAATTGAACTTCGCGGTACTTTTATAGAAGCGACTTTCGGCACAAGAGCCGCGTCAGCCTGCAATTCTCCATCCATCATTAATCCCGGCACCGTATTTTTAACCAATTCAGCGGCCGCTCTCATTCTTTCTACGGAATCTCCGGTACCGCTCCCATAACTTGAATAACTTAACATAGCTACTTTCGGTTCGACTTCCATAATCTGTTTAAAAAGATTTGCCGTTGAAATTGCTATATTGGCTAACTGTTTAACGGAAGGAGACGGGATTATGCCGCAATCGGCAAACATAAAAATTCCATTCTCTCCATAATCGCAGTCAGGCACCACCATGAGAAAAGAACTTGAAACCGTTTGAATATTTTTATCTATACCCACGCCTTCAATAGCAGCTTTAGCCACGTGTCTTGAAGTAAAACTGGCTCCGGCAACAAAACCATCAGCCAAATTTTCTCTCACCATCAAAGCCGCGAAATAAACAGGCTGTTTCACTTTTTGCCGCGCTTCTTCCAGAGTTATTCCTTTATATTGTCTTAAATTATAATAATAAAGAGCAGATTTTTCAAAATGTTTTTCTTCGGTGTAATTTATTATTTCCGCTTTCTTTAAATTCGCGAGACCCAATTCCTTGCTTTTTCGTAAAATTACTTCTTCTTCTCCCAATAACGTTATGTCGGCGATTTTTTCTTTCAACACAATATCGACGGCATAAAGGATTCTTTCATCCAAACTTTCCGGCAGAATAATTTTCTTGGGATTACTTTTTGCTTTCTCTTTTAACTTCTGAAAAATATCCATTTCAAGTTCTCAGGCGTTCTTTTATTTTTACTTTTATTTTCTTAATTATAAATTGTGGGATAAAAGCTTTTAAATCAGCTCCTAAAAAAGCCGCTTCTTTAAGAAGCTTTGAAGAAACGTACGAATAACTTTCATTCGGCATCATAAAAATAGTCTCCACACTACTGGATAATTTTCTATTGGTAAGCGCCATCTGAAATTCATATTCGAAATCGGAAATCATACGCAAGCCTCTGATAATCACGTTGGTCTTCTTCTTTTTGACATAATCTATCATCAGCCCGCTAAATGCCTCTACTTTAACATTTTTAACGTCTTTTACCGCTAATTTTGCCATTTCCAAACGTTCTTCAAGATTAAAAAGAGTAGTTTTAGGCGTGTTATCAGCAACGGCAACAATTACTTCACTGAATATCCTCGAAGCTCTTTTAATTAAATCTATATGACCGTAAGTGATAGGATCGAAAGTACCGGGAAAAACACCTTTTTTTACCATAATTTTTATTTATATTTTACTAAATTAAGTTTATTTTTTTCTTTTTCTAAAAAAGGATATATTTGTATCGCCGTATTGTCTTGTATCTGAAAGGATTAAATTCTTTGTTTCTATATTCACATCGTCTTTTTTAAAATATTCCAACAAAATCACAGCATTGGATGCCAGTATATCATATTCGTCTAAAGTCTGCAAGCATTTTTTGCTTAACCCTTTATAATAAGGCGGGTCCGCGAAAATAAAATCAAATTTATCTCCCTTAGAGGCAAAATCCGGTATTTTTTTAAAAACATCGGTCTTTATTAACAAGGATCCCTTTCCCCCATCATCCCCAAAAACAGCCAAATTTTCGCGTACACACAAAAGACTTTCTTTATTATTATCTATAAAAGTTACCGTTTTTGCCCCCCTGCTCAAAGCTTCAAGGCCCAAAGCGCCGCTCCCGCAAAAAAGATCAAGCACTGCCGTCCCTTCAAAAAAATGACTGCCTAAAATATTAAAAATCGCTTCCCGCAGAAGATTTTGCGTAGGCCTTACCATGCTTTTAGGCGCGTGAATAATTCTTCCTTTTTGTTGGCCTCCGGTAATTTTCATCATAGAAAATCTCCTATTCTGCGATATTATATGGTTATTAAGAAATCCCGTCAAGGCCTATTTTTATTCGTAATGGGAATGGGAATATATTTACCGGCATTTAGGTTCTTTCTTATTTTTTGTGAAATTGAAAAAACCTGATTACATTGATTAAAAACCGATTACACAGATACATTAATAGAAATCAATCTTTAAAATCTGTGTAATCAATGG
>JBDRBQ010000064.1:0-2367 GCA_043822625.1 Candidatus Omnitrophota bacterium
AACTATTAAACTATTAAACTATTAAACTATTAAACTATTCACCAATATTTAAGGAGATAATGAAAATGAAGGCTTTAATAACAGGAATAACCGGTTTTACAGGAAGTCATTTGGCTGAATTTTTACTTGAAAAAGGCGGGATTGAAGTGCACGGCATTGAACGCTGGCGCAGTAAGACCGAAAACATAGAACATCTGCGCGACAAACTTGTTTTGCACGAATGCGATATAAGAGACGCTTCAAGTGTGAGAAAAGTAATTGAAGAAGTAAAACCGGAAAGAATTTTTCATTTGGCGGCGCAGTCTTTTGTTCCTACATCATGGAGTTCTCCGGCAGAAACTCTTTCGACCAACATAATCGGGCAATTAAATATTTTCGAGGCCTGTTTGCAAATAGGCATAAATCCGCCTATTCAGCTTGCCTGTTCGAGTGAAGAATACGGCTTAGTATATGAACATGAAACTCCTATTACCGAAGATAATCCTTTAAGGCCGCTTTCACCTTATGGTGTTTCTAAAGTGGGACAGGATTTGCTGGGGTACCAGTACTTTATGAGTTATAAACTACACGTGTTGAGAACCAGGGCTTTTAATCATTCAGGGCCGAGGAGGGGAGAAGTTTTTGTTTGCAGTAATTTTGCCAAACAGATAGCTGATATTGAGAAGGGGAAAAAAGAACCGATTATTTATGTCGGAAACTTAGATGCCAAAAGGGATTTTACCGACGTCAGAGATACGGTGAGAGGCTATTGGCTCTCGCTGGAAAAAGGAAAAGCCGGAGAGGCTTATAACATTTGTAGTCAGAAGGCTTATTCAATAAAAGAAGTTTTGGATATGCTGTTAGCTAAAACGAAATTGAGTATAACCATAAAAGAAGATCCCGCGAGAATGCGTCCTTCGGATGTCCCTATTTTATTGGGGGATTGTTCTAAATTTACGAAACAAACCGGTTGGAAAGCTGTAATTCCTTTTGAAAAAAGCCTGGAAGATTTATTGAATTACTGGAGAGCCAGACCATGAAAGAAGGGAATATGCTAAAAGAAAAAATATTAAAACGGGAAGCAAAAATTTGTGTTGTAGGGCTTGGTTATGTTGGATTGCCGCTTATACTTGAATTTGCCGCGAAAGGATTCGAAGTATGCGGTATAGATGTTGACGCGGTAAAAGTAAAAATGCTTAAAGAGGGCAAGTCTTACGTTGATGACATAACCGATCAGGCTATAAAAGAAATCGTGGACAAAAAACTTTTTATTCCTACGGGTTCTTTTGAACTCGTTAAAAAGTGCGATTGTATAATTATATGCGTTCCAACTCCACTCCGAAAAACTAAAGAACCGGATATGTCTTTTATCGTAAATGCTTTTAGCGGTATTCTGCCTTATTTAAAAAAGGATCAGTTGATTATTCTGGAAAGCACGACTTATCCCGGTACTACCAGAGAAATATTAGCTCCTATGCTTGGCGAAAAAGGATTTAAAATAGGAAAAGATATTTTTCTCTGTTTTTCTCCCGAAAGAATAGACCCGGGCAATAAAAAATTCCCCGTAGCGAAAATACCTAAAATAGTCGGGGGCATAGATAAGGTTTCGTGTGATATAGGAGCATATCTTTACGGACAGATAATAGAAGAAATAATAAAAGTTTCTTCATGCGATGTGGCCGAGACCGCTAAATTGCTGGAAAATACTTTTCGATCCGTTAATATAGGTTTAGCTAACGAAATGCAATTGTTGTGCCATAAGTTAGGGGTGGATATATGGGAAGTTATAGACGCCGCCGCTACCAAGCCTTATGGTTTTATGCCGTTTTATCCCGGGCCTGGCCTGGGGGGGCATTGTATTCCGGTTGACCCTGTGTATTTATCATGGCGCGCCAAGATGTTCGGGTTTGAACCGCGTTTGATAGATTCGGCACACCAGATAAACGCTTATATGCCCGCGCATATCGTCGAGAGAATGGCTGATATTCTCAATAAAGATAAAAAGGCGCTCAACGACGCTAAAATCCTTATTATGGGAGTTAGTTATAAAAAAGACATAAAAGATACAAGGGAATCACCGGTGCTTGAAATAATTTCTTTATTGCGAAAAGCCGGTAGCCGGGTTGATTATTGCGACCCTTACGTGGAAGAGATAAAAGTAGAAGGAAAAACATTGAAATCGAAAAAAATAAATCCCAAAAATCTCACCGAATATGATTTGGTAGGAATATTGACTGCTCACACAAACATAGATTATGAATCAATAGTTAAACACTCGAAAGTAATTTTTGATACCCGTAATGCCTTGAAAAATTTCAAGACAAACAGGAAAATAGTTAAACTATGAAGAAAATATTGGTTACCGGCGGCGCGGGTTTTATCGGTTCG
>JBDRBQ010000065.1:0-18058 GCA_043822625.1 Candidatus Omnitrophota bacterium
TGATTTGGCGCAAGGAATAAAAAGAGGTTGTAAAGCGGATATAATAGTTTCTAATCCGCCTTATATATCTTCGATAGACATGAAGGCATTACCGCTGAATGTTAAACAGGAACCTGTTTTAGCTTTAGACGGCGGGAGCGACGGACTTAGTATTATCAGAAAATTATTTGAAAGTGTCCGGTTTTATTTAAAGCATGATGGTTTTTTGATTTTTGAATTTGGATATAATCAGGCTAAAGCTGTAGAAAAAATAGCGGGAAATAGCGGTATATTTAAAGAAATATCTCTGGTTAAAGATTATAATAATATAGACAGAATTTTCATGGGTAAAAAGAAATAATATTTATATGGATAAAATTGTAATAGAAGGCGGCTGCAGGCTAAAAGGCAGTCTTAGAGTAAGCGGAGCAAAAAACGCGGTTTTGCCTATTTTGGCCGCGTGTCTTTTGACGGATGAACAGTCTGTGATTGAAAATGTACCGGCAGTGGTAGATACTTATACCATGCTTAAAATTTTAAAAGCGCTCTCTGTGAAAGTTGATTTCGACGGTGATACTGTTGTGGTAAAACCGGGAAATTACAAACGTTATACAGCTCCTTATCGGTTAGTCAGCACTATGCGCGCTTCGATTTGTGTTTTAGGGCCTCTGTTGGCAAGATTGGGCAAAGCCTGCGTTTCAATGCCCGGTGGTTGCGTAATTGGTCCCAGACCCATAGATTTGCATTTGAAGGGGTTATCCGCTTTAGGGGCAAAAATAAAGATCGAACATGGGTATGTTAATGCCGAAGCTAAAAAGTTAAAAGGAAATACGGTTTATTTGGGAGGCGCGTTCGGTTCGAGTGTGTTAGCTACTGCCAATGTAATGATGGCGGCTACATTAGCTAAAGGTAAAACAATTATAGAAAATGCCGCTTGTGAACCGGAAGTCGTGGATTTGGGAAATTTTCTCATCAAAATGGGTGCTGATATAAAAGGTCTTGGTTCGAATATCATAGAAATAGAGGGAGTAGCAAGTTTAGGGGGAGCAAGGCATAGAGTAATGTTTGACAGAATAGAAGCGGGTACTTATATGGTTGCCGCGGCAATAACGGGTGGAGAGATTTTGTTAAAAGAAACCTGCCTTTATCAGATGGGGGCGGTTATAGATAAATTGCGCGAAGCGGGAGTTTATATAAAAAAAGAAGAAGACGGTATATATGTGAAAGGTAGTATGAGGCGTCCGGTGGCGCTTGAAATAACGACCCTGCCGTTTCCCGGTTTTCCGACGGACTTGCAGGCGCAATTTGCCGCTTTTTTATCTTTGGGAAAAGGAATAAGTATAGTAAGAGAAAAAATTTATCCGAAGCGTTTTATGCACATAAGCGAGCTTAATCGTATGGGGGCGCGCATAAAACTGGAAGGAGACAGCGCGATTATAGAAGGAATAGACGCTTTAAGCGGGGCATCGGTTATGGCAAGTGATTTAAGAGCTTCGGCCGCGCTTGTCTTGGCGGGATTAGTCGCGAAAGGAAAAACGGAAATAAATAGAATTTATCATCTTGAAAGAGGTTATGAAAATATAGAAGAAAAACTGCTAAAATTAGGCGCTAAAATCTGGAGAGAAAAAGTGTAAATAGTGAATAGTAGATAGTAAATAGTGAATAGAAAGAAATAAAAATCTGTTTACTATTGTACCCTTTTTGCCATTCACTATTAAACTATTCACTAATAAAAAACGGAGGTAGTAAACAATGTCGGTAAAGATACGTTTAAAGAGAATGGGAACGGTTAAAAGACCGTTTAACAGAATTGTGGTTTGTGATACCAAAACACCGCGGGACGGGCGCATTATTGAAGAACTTGGTTTTTACGATCCTATTAAAGAGCCGCATGAATTAAAGATTAATAAAGAAAGAGCTCTTTATTGGTTGAGTAAAGGAGCTATTGCCAGCGCGACTGTGAAGAGTTTATTTAAACAGGCAGAAGTTAATAAATAAAAAATAGTAATCAGAAACCGGAATCCGGTAACCGGAAAAGTAACATGCAATAGTATGGATTTGTTTCTCCGGTTTCAGACAGCCGGTTACTGGTTTCTTTGAGATTTTAGAGGTAACTAATTTTGCTTCAAATCGATGTTTTAACTATTTTTCCTGAGATGTTTTTGGGAGTATTAAAAGAATCTATCATAAAAAGAGCGCAGGAAAAAAAGAAAGTAAAAATAAATCTCCATGATTTAAGAAATTTTACTTTGGATAAGCACAGGAAGGTGGATGATAAGCCTTTTGGCGGCGGTCCGGGAATGATAATGACGGCTCAGCCCATTTTTGACGGTGTTGCCAAAGTAAAAAAATATAAAAACGTCGAAATTGTGTTGCTTTGCGCGCAAGGTAAAACATTGAATCATAAGTTAGCTGTTAAATTATCAAAAAAGAAACAGCTTGTTTTGATATGTCCGCATTACGAAGGTGTTGATGAAAGAGTAAGAGAAGCTTTGATAACCGCGGAAATATCCATTGGGGATTATATATTGACCGGTGGAGAATTGCCGGCCATGGTTTTAATAGACTCTGTTACCCGGCTTTTGCCGGGAGTTTTGGGAAATAAAGAATCGATAAAAGAAGAGTCTTTTAGCGGCAATGTTTTGGAATATCCTCACTATACCAGGCCTGCTGAATTCAGGGCATTAAAAGTTCCGGAAGTATTACTTCGCGGAGATCATAAAAAAATCGAAGAATGGCGGGCTAAAGAATCTTTGAAACGGACTAAGAAAAAAAGACCGGATTTGTTATTATAAGGGTAGGGACAGGTTTGCAACCTGTCCGTTATAAGTTATAAATTGGATAAAAGGAGATAATTAAAATGAGTGATAAATTAAAAGCCATTAAAGAATCTCAACTTAAAAAAGATGAACCGAAGTTCAGGGTTGGGGATAAGGTTAAGGTACACGTAAAAATTGTTGAGGAGGGGAAAAGCCGTACGCAGATTTTCGAAGGTACGGTTATCGCGAGGCATTCAAGCGGACCGAGCGCTACTTTTACCGTTAGAAAAGTTTCTTATGGTGAAGGCGTTGAACGTATTTTCCCTGTACATTCCCCAAACGTAAAGAAAGTAGAAATTATTAAAGAAGGCGATGTAAGACGCGCCAAGCTTTTTTATCTTAGAAAAAACAAACAAGCATAAAGAGATTTTTAACAGAATACCTTCCCGATGATGTTGAAAATAGAAAAAGCTCTTATAAAAGAAGGTTTTAAAGCGATAGCCGGTGTTGATGAAGCAGGCAGAGGCCCTTTGGCAGGGCCTGTAGTTGCCGGCGCGGTTATTATAAGAGATTTTTCTTTTCCGGTAACAATTAACGATTCAAAAAAAATGACTGCCCGCGCGAGAAGCCGTGCCTTCGATGAAATCCTGAAACGTGCTTTTGTCGGTATAGGCATCATAGATCATCTTCGGATAGATGAGTTTAATATATATCAGGCAAGTTTGAGGGCCATGGAACAGGCGGTCGACAATTTAAGCATTCAGCCTGATTGTCTTTTGATAGATGGCCCATATAGAATAAATAATAGTGTCAAAAATGTTAGTGTTATTAAGGGAGATTCAAAATCCGTTTCTATTGCCTGTGCTTCTATTATTGCTAAAGTTACAAGAGACAGAATAATGGAAAAATTGGATAAGCTTTATCCCTGTTACGATTTTAAAAATAACAAAGGCTACGGGACGAGCCTGCATATGAATTTAATAAAAGAGTTTGGCCCAAGTCCCGTTCACAGGTTAACTTTTTATCCTTGTTGCGCGAAAAGAGAAGAAAAGAAATATATTGCAAAAACTAAAAGATAGATTTCGACCTATAAATACTGATGGTAATCCCGCGTTTATTTTTGGGCGGAAAGCGGAAAGTAAAGCCGCCGATTATTTAAAGAAACAAGGATACCGCATTTTAAACAGAAATTACAATTGCCGTTTTGGTGAAATAGATATTATTGCCAAAAAAGCGGAGACAATTTGTTTTGTCGAAGTTAAGGCAAGAATAAATCTTGATTTCGGGCCGCCTGCTGTATTTGTAACTTCTAAAAAACAAAACAGAATTAAAAAAACGGCTTTTTGCTTTATAAAGGATGAATGCTCAAAAGATTTTAATTACAGGTTCGACGTTATTTCGGTAATTAAAGATCAAAAAGGAATTTTGAAGATAGAATTGATAGAAGGCGCTTTTGAATAAGAATTCCGAATCAAAAGACCAATTTTCGCTGATTTGTTCTCCCTCGGATTTTATAGAAATCTATTAGCGGGAATATGCCGCGAATCTGAACGCGGGGATAGAAAATGTGGGGCAGGGCATTGCCTCTGTCCGTAATAAGGCCCTTTATAATTGACATTTCACAGCAGGTGCCTTAATATATGAAGTAGCTTTTTATTGTTTTGGATATTTGTCTGTTCGTAAGATTTTGGCGGGGACGTGAGTGAGTACGTAAGACGTGGGACGTAGGGGCGGGGCTGGTTTCCGCCCGAATCAATGGAAGAAATAAATACAAAGAGTTACATAAAGATAAAGAAAATATTTTTGACGGAATCAAAAAAATAAAAAGGATTTTTCTATGATAAAGAGTATGACCGGTTACGGCGCTGTTAAAAAATTAATAAAGGGTGGTTTTGTACGCGCGGAAATAAAAACTTTAAATCACCGTCATTTCGACATTTCTATTAAACTGCCGGAAAATTGTTTCGTTTTCGAAAATCAGATTAAAGATTTGATTAAGAGCGCGATAAAAAGAGGCAGGGTGAACGTGTCTTTATTTTTAGAGACAAGAGATGCTAAAACGCCGCAGGCAAAAATTGATTTTAAAACAGCGGCAAAATATTATCAGCTTCTTAAAAATTTACAGCAAAAACTTAAATCCTCTTCTCCTATAACTCTTGAACAGATACTCTCTTTTCCTCAGGTAATTATTTTTGAAGAAAAGAAAGAAGATTTGACCGAATGCTGGCCGATTATAAAAAAGGTCGTGGATTCGGCTCTGGCAAAAGTGATTTATTTTAGACAAACAGAAGGCAGAATTATTTATAAAGATCTTAAAACGAGGATTCTTAGCATAGACAAAATAATTAAGCAAATAGAAAAAAGATCCCCTGAAGTTATTGAAAGATATAGAAAAAAAATAGAAAAGAGAATGGAAAGTATTGTTAAAAATGTGGACAAGACTAAGCTTGAAACAGAAGTGGCTGTATTTGCTCAAAACATAGATATCAGCGAAGAAATAACGAGGATAAAAGGACATTTGAATGAGTTCTTAAGAAATCTTGGCGCAACGGAAGAAGTTGGTAAAAAATTAGATTTTATCTCTCAGGAAATCAGCCGCGAAATAAATACGCTTAGCGCTAAAGCAAACGATTATTATATCTCAAGTAATGCCATAGAAATTAAAAGTCAGATTGAGAAAATAAGAGAGCAACTTCAAAACTTAGAGTAGTCCGGTAAAATTATGAAGTCATCCCCTGAAATTTTAAATATAGGTTTTAATAATATTGTTTTTAAAAAAAGGATTATTTCTATTGTAGGAGCGGATGCCGCTCCTGTGAAGCGTCTTAGGGAACATGCCAGGGAAGAGAATAAACTTATTGATGCTACTAACGGCAAAAAAACCAAGTCGGTAATCATTGCCGATTCCATGCACGTAATTTTGTGTGCGTTATCACCTGAAACCTTGTCTTTGCGCGTAGAAGGCAATTCCGAATCGAAAAAGAAATGAAAAAGCGAAAGCTGATTTTTGTAATTTCATCTCCTTCCGGCGGCGGCAAAACCACCATTTGCGGCATGGTGCTTAAAAAAATACCGGGATTAAAACGTTCTGTTTCTGTTACCAGCCGGCAGCCGCGAAAAGGAGAAAAGCCGAATGTGGATTATTATTTTGTCGGCAAGGAGGAATTTCTAAAAAAGATAAAAGAGAATGCTTTTGCCGAATGGGCTAAGGTTTTGGATAATTATTATGGGACGCTTAAAAAAAACATAGAAAGGTCGTGGAAGCAGGGTAGAGATGTAATTTTGAATATAGATATTCAGGGCGCTTTACGGATAAAAAAGGTATATTCTAATGAAACGGTGTTGATGTTTATTTTACCGCCGTCTTTCAGGGTACTAAAAGAACGTTTGGTTAATAGAAATACCGATGGTCCCGATGAAATTAAGAAGAGATTGACATTGGCAAAAAAAGAACTGCCTTATGCTCAACAATATGACTATACAGTTGTCAATGATTCGTTAAACAAAGCTGTTAATGAAGTAGAAAGTATAATTGTCGCGGAAAGATGTAAGGTGAGGTGAAAAAATGACGTTCATGCCGATAGGGGATTTATTTAAAAAAACGGGTAGTATTTATAAGTTGTCTGTTTTAGCTTCTAAAAGAGCTATTCAGCTGAATGATGGGGCGGTTCCTTTAACGAAAAAGAAGTTCTATAAATTGTCAAGTGTAGCGCTTCAGGAGATAAAAGAAGGTAAAATTACCTACAGAGCGATTGTCAAAAAATGAAAAAAAACAAAGAGATTATTCTTGGTGTAACCGGCGGTATCAGCGCGTATAAATCCTGTGATTTGCTTAGATTTTTACAGAAAGAGGGGTTTAGTGTAACTGTTGTCATGACTAAAGAGGCAAAGAAATTTATTACCCCGCTTACTTTTCAGACACTAAGTAAAAATAAGGTTTATCTCGATATGTTTGAGGAAGATGTGGATTGGAATCCTAAGCATATAAGTTTGGCTGAAAGAACATCTCTTATAATTGTTGCTCCGGCTACCGCGAATTTCATCGGTAAGTTAGCCAATGGGATTTGTGATGATTTATTGAGTTGTGTTTGTCTTGCCTCGCCGGCAAAAATTATTTTATGTCCGGCTATGAATGAAAATATGTATAAACAAAAGATAGTTCAGGATAATCTCAGCAAAATAAAATCGTGGGGGCATGAGATAGTCGGTCCTATCAAAGGGGCTCTTGCCTGCGGAAGAAATGGCATTGGACACATTGCCGAATTTGAAAAAATAATTAAGGTTGCCAAAAAAATATCAGGTGAAAAAGAATAAACTTAGAATAGTTGTTAGTTCAGGGCCTACCCGCGAACCTATAGATCCGGTTAGATTTATTTCTAATTATTCTACAGGGGTTCTTGGATACAAAATAGCGGAAATCGCCCAAAAAAAAGGGCATAAAGTCGTTTTAGTAAGTGGGCCGGTTGATTTAAAAAAACCACAGGGTATCAAACTTATCAAAGTAGAAACTGCCCGTGAAATGAAGAAAGTGCTTTTAAGTTCCCTTAAAAACAGTGATTGTCTTATCATGAATGCCGCGGTTTGTGATTACCGGCCTTTGAAATTTTCCAGACAAAAATTGAAAAAAGAGAATAAAGGTTTACATATAGAGCTTGTGGAAAATCCGGATATTCTTAAAGCTCTTTCAAGTAAAAAAGCAAATAGATTGATGGTTGGTTTTGCCTTAGAAACGGAAAATTTATTCAATAACGCTTTTTTGAAATTAAAAAAGAAAAAATTGGATTTGATTGTAGGTATCAAGGCTGGCAGGTATAATTCTCCTTTTGGTTTGTCTAAAATAAGCCCATGGATTATAGATAAGACAGGGGGATGCGAGAAACTCTCTAATATAACAAAGCAAAAGCTTTCTCAAAAGCTGCTTGACAGGATAGAGGGCTTATGGTATACTAAAATCCAAAGTTAAGGACAAAAGAAGGTGAGGAAATGAAACAATCTTTTGTAAAAAGAACGAATGGAAATAAGGGGTTTACTTTAATAGAACTTTTGGTTGTAATTGCCATTATCATGATGCTGGCAGGTGCTCTTTTACCGACAGTATCCGGCATGAGAGAAAGAGGCCGGAGAGTAACATGCGCTAATAATTTGAAACAAATAGGGACTGCTTTGCAGATGTACGCGATGGATAATAATGAGAGTTTTCCCGAAACTTTGGTGGAATTATATAACGCTGATGGCTTTGCTTATATTGATGATGAAGGGGTTTTTGCCTGTCCTTCCGCCGGTGGCAAAGGTACCGCTAATAATCCGGATTTTGTGTATCACAGCGATGTGAGTATAACAGATACCTCGAATACACCATTGCTTGAAGATAAAGAAGGTAATCATAAGGGCGGTAAAAACGTTTTTTATCTGGGCGGTCATGTTAAATGGGTAACCGGTACAAGCGAATAATAAGAAATTGTCTGAATATATAATGATAAGATAAAAAAATACTTTTTAAGCACTTAGAAATTATCTAAGTGCTTTTTTTGCTGTGCGTCCGGCAGAGTGGAACGCGCGCGTTGTTTGTTATTAAATTTATTTTTTCAGCGATGATTTTTGGCGGCGTAGCCAAGTGGTAAGGCGAGAGTCTGCAAAACTCTTATACGTCGGTTCAATCCCGACCGCCGCCTCCAATGAAACAGCGAATAGTAGTTAGTAAATAGTGGATGGTTAAAAGCTGTTACTATCGACTATGCACTATTAAACTATTCATGAATTGCGGGCGAGTGGTGGAATGGCAGACACGAGGGACTTAAAATCCCTTGGTTGTATAAACCGTGTGGGTTCGACTCCCACCTCGCCCACCATCCATCTTTGCTGAGCAGCTTTCGCGCTCAGCTCCGCTGGATTGAATAAATCCGGCGTAACGAAGTGAAGTCGGGGGGCGGTTAGCTCAGTTGGTTAGAGTGCCACGTTGACATCGTGGAGGTCAGTGGTTCAAGTCCACTACCGCCCACCATTAAAATAGTTAATAGTTTAATGGTGAATGGTGAATAGTTCAATGGTGAATGGTGAATAGTGAATAGTGAATAGTGAATAGTGAATGGTGAATGGTGAATAGTGAATGGTGAATGGTGAATGGTGAAAAATATTTTTATATTAAAATATTAAAATACAAGATTAAATTATGAAGAATGAAAAATTAGAAATTTTACGGCATAGTGCCGCGCATGTAATGGCGCAGGCAGTAAAGCGCCTTTTTCCCGATACGAAACTTGCTATAGGGCCGGCAATAGAGAACGGTTTTTATTATGATTTGGATTTGGCAAAAAGTTTGAATGAAGATGATTTGGAACTCATCGAACGGGAAATGGCCAAAATTATAAAAGAAAATTTTAAATTCGAGAAACAAATTGTAAAAAAAGAAGAAGCTGTTGACTTATTTAAAAAACTTGATGAACCATACAAACTTGAATTGATAGAAAATATAGAAGATGACGCGGTTACTGTTTATCGTAATGATGATTTTGTGGATTTATGTCGTGGCCCTCATTTAGATTCGACTGGACAAATAAAGGCTTTTAAGCTGTTAAGTGTCGCCGGTGCTTATTGGAGAGGCAATGAAAATAATAAAATGTTACAGCGTGTTTACGGTACCGCTTTTGAGTCCAAAGAAGAATTAAAGGCGCATTTGAATTTGATTGAAGAGGTAAAAAAAAGAGATCATCGTGTTTTAGGCAATAGCCTTGACTTATTTAGTTTTCACGAGGAAATTGGCGCGGGCCTTGTTCTTTATCATCCTAAGGGAGCAGTTTTAAGGAATGTTATCGAGGAGTATCTTAGAAAAGAGCATATCAAAAGCGATTATCAGCTTGTGGTCGGACCGCATATTATGAGATCGGATATTTGGCAGCGTTCTGGGCATTATGATTTTTACAAAGAACATATGTATATGTTTAAAATCGAAAATCAGGAATATGCCATAAAGCCGATGAACTGTCCCGGTCATATACTGGTTTACGCGGGCAAAATCCGTAGTTATAAAGAATTGCCATTGAGATTTTTTGAGTTGGGTACGGTGTATAGACATGAAAAAAGCGGCGTTTTACACGGTCTTTTGCGTGTCAGGGGTTTTACGCAGGATGACGCCCATATTTTTTGCGCGCCTCTTCAGCTTGGCCAGGAAATAATGGATGTAATACATTTTGTTATTGATACAATGGAAGATTTTGGTTTCAGGAAAGGCGACCTTGAATTTGAATTGAGCACCCGTCCGGAAAAATATATTGGGACGGATGAAGATTGGCAAGAGGCAACATTTCAATTGAAAAGGGCATTGGAAGACAAGAAATTGCCCTATGATATTAATGAAGGGGATGGGGCTTTTTATGGCCCAAAAATAGATATTAAATTAAAAGACGCCCTTGGACGCGCGTGGCAATGCGCTACTATTCAGTGTGATTTCGCTTTACCCGAAAGATTCGATTTGCATTACATAGATGATACCGGTAAACAGCAAAGGCCGGTTATGCTGCATAGAGTAATCGTGGGCAGTTTGGAACGATTTATAGGTTGTCTTATAGAACATTACGCGGGGGCGTTTCCAGTTTGGCTTTCTCCTGTTCAGGTAAAAGTTATACCTGTTTCCGAAAGGCACGAAAGCAAAGCAAAAGATTTTTTGAGAACTTTGAAATATAAAGAAATCAGAGCGGAAATAGATTTGAGAAGTGAAAAATTGAATTATAAAATAAGAGCGGCAGTGTTGGAGAAAGTTCCTTATATTGTAGTAATAGGAGATAAAGAAGTCGAGAATCAAACTTTATCGATTCGCTGTGAAAGAGATGTTGAAAAAGGAAAAGTAGAATCTATGCCGATAGATTCTTTTATAGAACGCTTGGAAAAAGATATCAAAGAAAAACGTTGAAAGGAGTGTGGTAAGCTATTTATAAAAAAATTAGAATTAACGAAAGTATTCGTGCCAGACAGATAAGGCTTATTGGTGAAGAGGGAGAACAGCTCGGTGTTTTATCTTTCGAAGAAGCTTTAAGAATGGCGCGGGAAGCCGGCTTGGATTTAGTGGAAGTTGCTCCTGAGGCAAATCCGCCTGTATGCAGGATAATGGATTACAGCAAGTATAAATATGAACAGAGCAAAAAAGAAAAGCTGGCGAAGAAAAAACAGAAAACTATCGAATTAAAAGAAATAAAGATGAAGCCAAAGATAGCAGAGCATGATTATCAATTTAAATTAAAGCATGTTCAACGTTTTCTGCAAAAAGGTGAGAGGGTGAAGGTAACTTTAGCTTTTAGGGGCAGAGAAATAATGCATTTTGATTTAGGGCGAAAAATACTTGAACGCCTTTCAAAGGACATTGCCTCTTTCGGGGAAATAACAAAAGAGCCGACTAAAGAACATAAATTTTTAATTATGATAATCGATCCCAAACAGCAACCTTTAGGCTGATAATAAATAGAATTAAAAAAATAATTGGTATTAAATTTAAAAGAGGGGTGTTGAAATGCCGAAAGTAAAAACCATAAAAGGTGCCGCGAAGCGTTTTAAGCTTACGAAATCAGGTAAGATTAAAAGATCGCACGCGTCTACCGGTCACCTTAAAACAAGCAAGAATGCCAAAAGAAAACGGCAGTTGAGAAAACCGGGTTTGGTAAGCAGCAGCGATAAAAAGAACATGACTAAGGCGCTGCCTTACGGTTGATAATTTTTAACCCGGCAACAAAAATGTTTAAAAACTAACTTAGGAGGTTGTAAGTCAGATGACTAGAGTAACTTATGCAGTAGCCAGGCAAAGGCGAAAGAAAAGATTGTTTAAACTGGCAAAAGGGCAGAGAGGCGGACGTTCGTGTCTTCTTAGAACAGCTTCGGAATCTACCACGCGCGCTCTTGCTTATGCCTACATTGGCCGTAAACACAAAAAAAGACAATTCAGGCAATTGTGGATAACCCGTCTCACCGCCGCTGTCAGTGAAGGTGGAGTATCTTACAGCAGGTTTATAAACGGCTTAAAAAAAGCGCAGGTAATACTGAATAGAAAATCATTGGCAGAATTAGCGGTAAATCATAAAGCGGTTTTTAATAAACTGTTGAAATTGTCCCAGGAAAATTTAACTAAAGGCAATTAATGAAAAGGCTTAATCCGCCGCAAATTATAATTCTAAGCTTTTTAGCGATTATCAGTTGTGGTACTTTTTTTTTAAGTTTACCGCAAGCGGTAAAAAGCGGAGAAAGTCTTTCATTAATAGACGCTTTTTTTACCGCGACAAGCGCGACGTGCGTTACCGGTTTAATTATAAAAGATACTGGTTCTTATTTTAGTCATTTCGGGCAAATGGTGATAATGGTTCTTTTTCAAATCGGCGGATTAGGTATAATGAGTTTTTCTACTTTTTTCGCTATTCTGTTAGGAAAAAAATTAACCATTCGGCAGAACGTTGTCGTTCAAAGCGCGCTCGATCATCATGCTATAGAGGGATTAAGCCAGCTTGTAATTTTTATACTGATGTTGACCTTTGGGATAGAATTGATAGGCGCGGGACTGCTTTTTTTTAAAATAAGACTTTTGCCAGACATGGGTTTTAGTAAATCCATATATTATTCTTTATTTCATTCCATATCGGCTTTTTGCAATGCCGGTTTTAGCTTATATACCGACAGCTTTAAAGGTTTTAAGTCGGATGTTTTTATCAATTTTGTTATGATGAGTTTGATAATTATAGGAGGCCTCGGTTTTGTCGTGCTTTTGGATGTTCCCAAAATCAGGTATTTAAAAAAGGGGACTTCTTTTTTTGTTTCAAAAATTAGCCTTCAGACAAAAATCGTTTTGGTTACTACGTCTATTTTGATTTTAGCGGGAGCGATAGTGATTTTTGTTATTGAAAGAAACAATATTTTAGTTTCTTTATCATGGGCAGATAAGTGGCTTGTGTCTTTATTTCAGTCCGTTACATCAAGGACGGCGGGGTTCAATACGGTGAGTATTATGGGGCTTAAAGACGCATCTTTGTTTTTTATTATAATATTAATGTTTATCGGAGCGTCTCCGGGTTCTACCGGCGGCGGAATTAAAACAGTTACTTTTGCTATTTTGGTCGCGAGTGTTATTTCTATGCGTAAAAATAAGAGCGAGGTTTCTATTTTTAAGAGAGTCATTCCCCGTTTAGCGGTAAGACGAACTATAGTTGTTTTTGTTCTGGCACTGGCATGGATTATGCTGGTGACGCTTATTTTAAATATTACCGAAGCCGGTTCTTTTGGAGAAAGAAGTTTTCTGAAAATTTTATTTGAAACCGTTTCCGCTTTTGGAACTGTGGGTCTCTCGACCGGCATAACAGAACATTTAAGTGTTATAGGTAAGTTTTTAATCGCGGTAACTATTTTTATAGGCAGATTAGGTCTTTTAACAGTCGCGTTAGCAGTTGCTCTTGGAGAAGAAAAGTCTTATATATCTTATCCCGAAGAAAGAGTTATGGTAGGTTAATTCAGACAAACAACTTATTGAACGATAAAGAAGATAAGTTGTTTGTCTGAATTAATCCCCCCTGATATAATTCCGCAGGAATTAAGTGGGGGATAAATAGTCGAGGAAGGGAAAGACACAACTTATTGAACGATAAAGAAGATAAGTTGTTTGTCTGAATTAATCCCCCCTGATATAATTCCGCAGGAATTAAGTGGGGGAATAAATGGTTGATTGTGAATGGTAATTAGTGAATAGAAAAAAGCGTACATAAAAAGTAAGACTATATCCTTTGCGTTATTTGCTATTATACTGTTTAGAGTATATGCCTTTTTGTTTTTTAAAACTATTCACCATGTACTATTAACTATTCACTAATTAGGGGGGTATTAAAAATGAAACAGTTTGCTGTTTTAGGATTAGGGCGTTTAGGTTCTACGGTGGCGATGACTCTTGGCCAACAGGGCTATCAAGTGTTGGCTATTGATATAAAAAAAGAGCCGGTTCAGCAAATAAGTGAGTTTGTTACGCAGGCTGTGCAGTTGGATGCTACCGATGAAAAAGCACTGCGCGCGGTAGGTATGGGTAATGTGGGCGCGGCGGTTGTATCTACGGGGTCAAATCTCGAAGCTTCGATATTAATTACGCTGATTCTAAAAGAAATCGGTGTCAAACAGATAATCGCGAAGGGAGTTTCCGAAGAACATAGCCGGGTTCTGGAAAAAGTAGGGGCGACAAAAGTAGTTTTTCCCGAACGCGATATGGGCATTAGAATTGCCAAAAATTTGATTTCTCCGCAAATAATCGAACACATCGGACTTTCCGATAAATTCAGTATTTTGGAAATTACGGCGCCGAAAGAATTCATCGATAAGAGTTTAGGAAAATTGGACGCGCGCGCTAAATATGGAATAAACATAATTGCCATAAAAAGAAAACCGGTTTCTGAAAAAACAGGTGAAGAAACGGAAGAAAAAGAATTAGATGAATGTGCTATTAACGCCTTGCCTCAGGCAGACGATATTATAAAAGAGGGCGATATTTTGGTAGTTGTCGGAAGTAACGAAAGCATAGAAAAGTTGAAAAAATTTTAAAATGGAAGCAAAACTTAAAAATATAGAAATAGCGGCGCATGAAGAGATAATAAAGGCGGCTTCAGTCGAAGAACTGGAGAATATCCGCAACCGTTATCTTGGCCGGAAAAGTGAACTGACCGAGATATTGAAAAATATAAAAGATTTGTCGGTTAAAGAACGGCCGGTTATCGGTAAGCAAGCTAATGTTATTAAACAGAAAATCTCTTCTTATATTGAAGTGCGTGTCAGGACAATCGGCAGACATGCCAGACAAAAAAAGAAAATAGACATAACTTTGCCTGGTATAAAATCCGTCTTAGGAACTGTGCACCCCATTACACAGACCATTTACGATATATGCGCTATTTTTTCTTCGCTGGGATTTTCAAGAGTAGAAGGCCCTGAAATAGAAACGGCGTTTAGGAATTTCGAAGCTTTAAACATTCCGCAGGATCATCCTTCGCGGGATTCTTTTGATACTTTTTATTTGGAAAAGGACGTGCTTTTGCGAAGCCATACTTCTCCTGTGCAAATTAGAGTTATGGAGAAACACCAGCCCCCGCTTTATATAGTTATGCCGGGCAAAGTTTACAGGCCGGACGCCGTAGATGCTTCCCATTCTTTTATGTTTCATCAGGTAGAAGGATTGGCGGTAGATGAGAATATTACTTTTTCCGACTTAAAAGGAGCTTTGTATGTTTTTGTAAGAAAGATGTTTGGCAAAGATACTAAGCTGCGTTTTAGACCGCATTTTTTCCCTTTTACCGAACCGAGCGCGGAAGTGGATATTTCCTGTTTTCTATGCGCGGGTAAAGGATGCCGTGTTTGTTCGCAAAAAGGATGGCTTGAGGTTTTGGGAGCGGGAATGGTTCACCCCCATGTTTTTAAAAACGTAGGCTATGATTCTAAGAAATACAGGGGTTTTGCTTTTGGTATGGGAGTTGAAAGAATCGCGATGTTAAAATACGGCATTGATGATATAAGATTATTTTTTGAAAATGACAACCGGTTTTTGAAACAGTTTTAGAGTGAGAAATTATAAAAGGAAAAAGTAAATGAGAGTGCCCTTAGATTGGCTTAAAGAATACGTTGACATAAAAATGCCTATAGATGAGTTTGCGCATAAGCTTACCATTGCCGGTTTGGAAGTAACGTCTATTGAAGATACTTCATTTGGCAAAGTCATTGAGATAGAAATTACTACCAACCGCCCTGATTGGCTTTCTTTGCTTGGAATTGCCAGGGAAGTTTATGCCCTTAATGGAAAGGGGAAACTCGAAATTCCCGTTTCTAATTTGCCTCACAAAAAGAATTTCGAGCAATTATTCAAAGTATCCGTTTTGACGGAAGAAAAATGTCCCCGTTACACAGTCAGAATAATAGAGGGTGTTAAAATCAAGCCATCACCCGATTGGCTGAAAAAAAAGATAGAATCTATGGGGTTACGGCCTGTCTGTAATGTAGTGGATATTACTAATTTTGTTCTTTTTGAATACGGACAACCCTTACACGCTTTTGATTTAGATAAAATAGAGGCAAAGGAAATCCGCGTCAGGCTCGCGAAAAACGGAGAAAAAATTACCACCATAGACGGTGTAGAGAGGGTTCTTTATGCTGATACTCTGGTTATTGCCGATAGCGTGAAGCCTATAGCCATTGCCGGTATTATGGGAGGCGAAAATACGGAAATTGATTCTAATACCAAAAATATTATTTTAGAAAGCGCTTTTTTTTATGGCCCTTTTATCCGCGGGACTTCGAGGAAGCTTGGTTTAAGCAGTGATTCTTCTTATCGTTTTGAACGCAATGTTGACTGGGAGGGAGTTTTAAAAGCGAGTGATAGAGCCGCACAGCTTATATGCGAAATCGCGGGTGGAAACATAAAAGAAGAATTTTTTGATTCTACTCCAAATAAGAAAACCGCGCGGGAAATAAAATTAAACAAAGAAGAGATTAAAAATGTTCTCGGTGTAGAGATTAAACCTAAAAAAGTAATTGAAATTCTGGAAAATTTAGGGCTTTCTTCAAAAGGTTTTAGTAAAGATACTTTTGAATTTGAGATACCTTCTTTTCGGCAGGATTTACAGCTTCCCATAGACTTGATAGAAGAAATTGCCCGTATATGGGGATATGAGAATATACCTTTGCGTTTGCCTGTTTTAAAACCTAATTTAGAAATAGAAGAATCTCATCTGCGCAAAGCCGAAGATACCGCGAGGCAGATTTTCGCGGCAATGGGCTTTAATGAGATTATGAGTTATACTTTAGTCAGCAGGGATGTTTTAAGAAAATTAAGATTTAAACTGGAAAATGTTCTTAATATTCAAAATCCTCTCAGCAGTGAAGTAGAGATGTTAAGACCGATGCTTGTGTCGGGGATAATTCAGAGTTTAAGTTTTAATTTGAATCGCAGCGCCGAACAGGCTAAGGTGTTCGAGTTAGCTCATATATATTGGAGAGAAGCGGAAGAAATCAAAGAAGAACTGAGTCTTGGATTCGGATTGAGCGGAGAAAAATACATTTATGACTGGGCGAATAAACCTAAAGATTTAACTTTTTTTGACGTTAAGGCGGCGGCAGAAGTTTTATTTAAGGCATTGGGTATTTCAGGCGTAAGTTTTTCTTCAACCGGTGCTTTAAATTTTTTTGATCCAAGCCAGTCCGCGGTTATACTTCATAAGGGTGCTGTGTTGGGTTTTATAGGGGCTTTGTGCGAAGAACTTTTGGATGGTTTTGATTTGAACAAACCCATTTATATAGGGGAAATATTTTTAGAATCGATAATCCCGTTGATAAATTTCGATAAAAAATTCCGGTCTTTTTCTCCGTATCCGTTTATTACCAGAGATATAGCTATTTTAATAGATGAAAATATTCCTTCGGTTCACGCGGTTTCTGTTATAAAAAAGATTGGTAATGAAATTATAGAGGATATTAGATTATTTGATTGCTACGCTGGCAAACAAGTTCCCAAAGGACGAGTTAGTCTGGCATTTA
Organism: Candidatus Omnitrophota bacterium; assembly: GCA_043822625.1. Lineage (GTDB taxonomy): Bacteria > Omnitrophota > Gorgyraeia > DAOVKU01 > DAOVKU01 > JBDRBQ01. The sequence goes on from JBDRBQ010000065.1 coordinate 17,268, forward strand.
GTATTAAATACCAGTCAAAAAACAGAACACTTACGGACGAAGAAGTAAATGAAGTACACGCGAAAATATGTTCCGCCCTTCATGCAGAATTAAAAGCGGAAATCAGATAATAATAGGGATTATTTGTAAAAGACGACGTAGGACGTGGGAAATAAACACGTGGGACGATCAAATGATTGCTAAGTTTTAGGAAAACATATGCTATCGGTTTAGAGTTTTTATTAAGGCATCATAAAATTTACGAAACAATTGATGATGCTTATCTATACCTCTTCATGCCCCCTGCCCAGTTGCGTCATTAATAAATGTTACCGAATAAGACGAAAAGAAGGATTCGTGTCATTGCGCATGTCATCCCAATATGATAATGTCCTATTCTACCAATTTAAAAATGTCCTATTCTAAAGCTGCTATAATGTTTCTTTCTAAAGGAGGGCATTATGGCTGGAAAGGACATTATCATGGCTACGCAGGAAGAATTGAGGACTTTACACGTAATTCGTAAAGCGATTGACAAGGTTATTACGCAGAAAGAAGCCGCCGAAGCGACGGATTTAAGCGAGCGTCAGGTACGAAGGAAGGTAAGAAGAGTTCAGGAAGAAGGCGACAAGGGCATAATCCACCGCTCGCGCAGCAGGCCGTCAAATAGGAGATTGCCTTGCAAGGATAAGGCCGTAGAGATTTTTAAAGACAAATATTCGGACTTCGGTCCGACGCTGGCAAGCGAGAAGCTCTTTGAAAGAGATAAAGTTAAAGTAAACGACGAGACGCTGCGTCTCTGGCTGATCGAG
>JBDRBQ010000066.1:0-31773 GCA_043822625.1 Candidatus Omnitrophota bacterium
TTAATTTGATACATAAGGGATTAATGCTACAGGAAGAAGCCGTTTTTAACGCGTATAAAGCTGTGACTATTTCTTCTCTCGACGATGCCGCGAAAAAAGATTTTTATCATAAAATGTCGGCCAGCAGGGCTATTCTTAATAGAATAAGAGATTTGATTGTAACGCAATAAAAAAAGACATGGGTGCGCCAATGAACGATAAATATATAAAAACTGAAGAAGCGCCTCTCTTGGAAATGCGGGAAGAACTGGTAAAAGAGTTTTATAGAAAAGCGTTACTTTTGCAGGAGGAGGAAAAGAAAAAACTTTCCCGAAATTTGCACGACGAAACAGGGCAGATAGTTATAGCTTTGGGGGCATTTTTTAACGTGATAGAAAAAAAAGTAAAAGAGAATGATCTTGACGGCGCATTGAAAACCATATCCGAAAATAGAAAATTGATTCAGGAAATAGCCGGTAAAATGAAATCTATGGCTTATGATTTAAGGCCTCCCATGCTCGATATTTTAGGATTGCCAGCCGCGTTAAGAGAATATTTTTCGCAACGCACAAAATTAGAGCCCATAAAAATAGAATTTAACGAAAACATGGAAGGCACCAAACTGAACGATGATGTGGAAATTGCAGTCTACAGGATAGTCCAGGAGGCCATATATAATATAACCAAGCATTCTCTGGCTAAAAATAGTAAGATATCTTTGATATTAACCGGTGATGAATTATATTTAAAAATTGAAGATAACGGCAAAGGTTTCGACGTCGAAGAATACTATAAAAGATCCTATACCGGTAAAATGGGGTTGAGGGGTATTAAAGAAAGAGTGGATATTCTTAAAGGCACCTTTTTGTTAGAATCAGAAATGGATAAAGGAACAAGGTTAACTGTAATTTTACCATTCAAGACGATGTAATTTTCAAAATTTATATGAAAATCAATAAAGTGTAGTCACTGGCGGATACAATATAAAATAAATGTGTAGCTGTAGGGCGATAGTTCTGCGATATTAAGCAGATATTTTAGTAAGGATAAATATGCGGGTTAGGAAAGATGTTCGGTTGAAATATTATGATGATACAAATCAAACGGTTATTATTTTGTAACGATATGTTGCAGTAGAAATATTGTAGCCGCAGAGCGAAGCTCTGCTTTAATGTATAATAACATTATTGAAAAGCATCTAAAAAATTTAGAGAAATATGAAGGTGTGAAAATGGATTATTATAAATTGATGTATAATCACCTGCACTTTATTTTAGTTTTAGAAGGAGCAAAGCTAACGCTTTGCAGCTACACCCAGCATTTTAAGTCAAAAACAACATTGGAAATAAAAAAAGAATGAATGTGTAGCTGTTTTTTAAATGGAGACTTTTATGGCAATCGAAGTGATGCTTGTTGATGATCATTCTATAGTAAGGCAGGGCATTAAATATGTTATATCTCAGGAATCGGATATTAAAGTGACGGCAGAAGCTTCCGACGGGAAAGAGGCTGTTATGCTTGCAAGTGATAATATGCCGGATGTTATCGTTATGGATATTACTTTGCCGGTTTTAAACGGTTTGGAGGCAGCCAACCAGATCGTAAAAAAGCATAAAGATATAAAAATTATCATTTTGAGTATGCATGAAAACCGCACTTTCGTAGAAAAGGCTTTGAGCTATGGGGTTAAAGGTTATATTTTAAAAGATTCGGCGGTAGATGAAATTGTCCGCGCTATTAGGGAAGTTTTTTCGGGAAAGTATTTCCTGAGTTCTAAAATATCGTCGTTTGTAGTGCAGGATTACGCGCAAACGATGAAGAACTCCGCGCGTATAAAAACAACTTCTATATTAACCGACAGGGAGATAGAAATTTTACAGCTTGTCAGTGAAGGATTGAATAGTAAAGAAGTGGCGCGGAAGCTTAATGTGTCTTTAAAAACCGTTTTGGTTCATAGAAATAATATAATGCATAAATTAGATATTCATAATCAGGCGCAACTTATACGTTTTGCTTTAAAGGAAGGAATTTCAAGTTTATAAGGGAATAAATCGGTTTTTATTTGCATAAACACCCCGCATGCCGTTATCAGTATTAAATAATAAGTAAAAAAATGTTTATAAATAAGCATTAGTGCTTATTTACAATATATAAAAATTATTATATAATAAGCCACATTAGAAAATACTAGTTTTTTTAATAATTTATGATGACAATGGGGTTAGACAGTTTTTAGTTTTAGTGTAAATATCCACCTATTAAAAATCGGTAGATATTTTTAACGGTATAAACAATAAAGGGGGTATAGTTATGAAAAGTAGCAGTAGAAGGTCAAGTATGGCAACATTAAAAATGCCTACAGTAAAAATTAAAAAGGAATCGGAGAGCGGCAAGAAAATAATATTTTCTTTGCGCGTGTCAGGGGCAAAAGAAGTTTTCCTGGCGGGTGATTTTAATGAATGGAATACCAAAAGTACATCTTTAAAAAAAGATAAGGACAATGTTTGGAGAAAAGAACTTTTCCTTAAACCCGGCAGATATGAATATAAATTTATCGTAGACGGGAATTGGATAACGGATCCAACTAATAGTAATAGAAGTTGGAATTCTATTGGTTCTGAAAACTCCGTAAAGGAAATATAAGCAGTTACTGCTTATATTTTTAATATAAAAAGATGCGTATAGCACTTTTTGCCTGGGAATCCATGCACTCGATAAGTGTAGGGGGGGTTGCGTGTCATGTTACCGAACTTGCCTGTGCCCTTGAGCGCAAAGGTCACGAAGTTCATCTTTTTACCAGGATGGGAAGAGGCGACCATTCCTGGTATGAACGCATTCACGGCGTGCATTACCACCGCTGTCCTTTCGATACCAATCCTAATTTCATAGAAGAAATAAACAATATGTGCCGTTCTTTTGTGCATACCTTTTTTCAGGTAGAAAATCATATAGGACGTTTTGACATTATTCATGCCCATGACTGGTTGGCTTCAAACGCGGTTGTGTGGATAAAAGAAGGAAGAGGTCATAAGGCTGTATTAACTGTTCATTCCACAGAATACGGCAGATGCGGGAATAATTTTTTCGGTGGTAATTCCTCGAGAGTAAGGGATCATGAGAGACACGGAACTTATTGTGTCGATAGAGTCATTGCCGTATCAGAGGCTTTAAAAAAAGAAGTTATGTGGATGTATAATACGCCGGATTGGAAAGTCTGCAAGATATATAACGGTGTTAATTACACGCATTTTGACGGATGGATAGATCCGGCGGCTGTGCGCGGAGGATATGGTATTGGGCCGATGGATCCAATGATTTTGTTTGTCGGCAGAATGGTATATCAAAAAGGACCGGATTTACTGGTTGAATCCATGCCGCACGTTTTAAAATATTATAATAATGCCAAGTTTGTTTTCGTCGGAGACGGAGATATGCGTTGGAGTGTTGAACATAAAGCCCGCCAGATGGGAGTTGGTCATGCCGCCAGATTTCTTGGTTATCATAACGGGTGGAAACTTGCCGATTTATTCAAAGCTACCGATATTGTTTGTGTACCCAGTAGAAACGAACCTTTTGGAATAATTATACTTGAAGCTTGGGCTGCCGGTAAACCGGTTGTGGCAAGTCTAAACGGGGGACCGGGAGAAATTGTATGGCATGATGTAAACGGTCTAAAAATATATCCTAATCCCGATTCAATCGCGTGGGGAATAGGTACTGTATTCGCGGATTTCGAACACGCCAGATGGATGGGAAAAAACGGTAGAATAGCGGTTGAATCTTCTTTCTCATGGGATACTATCGCCGACCAAACTTTAGGTGTTTACTGCAGTTGATAAAACATAAGGCCGATTATTAAAGAAGGATCAATTTTGAATAAAATCAAAAAAGAAAAAATAATTAAGCGTGTTTATGAAGAGGGAAGAGAAATCACTATTTCTCCTTGCAAAAAGAAGATTGCCGTCGCGAAAAATGAGAAAAAAACTATTGCGGCAAAACAGCTTAAGAAAAATAGTAATGTCAAAAGCAATACACAAGCTTTAGTAGAAAAACGGCCTTTTGTAGAAAATTATGATTTACCTTCATGTTATGGAAAAACAAATCTTGCGCTTTTAGTAAAAGACCCATTTTGGTTGTATGCTTACTGGGAAATTGAATCCGGCGCTGTAAACGCGGCACTTGAGAAATTTTCCAGGGAAGAAAAAGAGGGTGCGAAAATTATATTGCGCGTTTACGATGTAACGTTAATAGAATTTAACGGGCAAAATGCCAATTGTTACTTCGATATCGAACTTACTCCAAACGCTAATAACTGGTATATCAATGTCTGGAGAGATAAGGTTAGTTATGCCGCTGAAATAGGGCTTCGTACCATCAACTGTAAATTTCTCGCGTTGGTGAGGTCGAATTGCGTTCAGTCTCCCCCCTACAGTAATTCTTCGCGAAGCGAACAGATATGGATGAAAGTTACCGATGATGTGCCGCAATCTGTTTTTGTTAAACCGCCTGAGAAAATATCCAAAACGGAATCTGTGTCTTACGGTAATATTTCCGGCGCAGGCATTAAACAGAAAAAGGGGGGTATAAATATCACCGAAGAAGATATAAAAAAATATTATGCTGATTTAAGTTTTTCATTGCGGGATATAATTTCTACCCGGCTTAATAAATTACACAATGGTATGGCCGGTAATGATTCGTTTATTATAGAAGGGGAAACTAAAGAAGAACGGCAGAATATTTTTTCTAATTTTTTCCCGCGGGATTATTTTGTCAGGAGATTTTCGCTTGGTTCTTCAGAGGAGCCGGTTGTTTTAAATAAGGAAAAAAGCGAAGAGGCTTTTGGCGGGGCAAGCGAATTCGCGGCAGGGAAAATTAATCCGCGTAATTTTTTCTTCGAACTCGATACCGAACTTATCGTTTATGGACGCACCGAACCGGACGCGGAAGGTTGGCTGGATGGCCGAAAAATTACGCTGCGCGATGATGGAACGTTTAGTTTGAGATTTGCTTTGCCAGACGGTAAACTACCCTTAAGATTTACGGCAGTGTCGAACGATAAAAAAGAAGTTAGAAAAATAAATACTTTTGTTCAAAGAAATACCGATAAAGAAGGTTGAAAAATTATGCCTAAAGGTTATCTTTGTCTTGTTTTACACGCTCATTTGCCTTTTGTCCGTCATCCGGAAGAAGAATATTTTCTCGAGGAGAACTGGCTTTACGAGGCCATTACCGAAACATATATCCCCCTGATAAAAGTTTTTGAAAATCTTATTAACGATGGTGTTGATTTTCGTGTTACTATGTCGCTTACTCCTACTCTGGTTTCGATGCTGCAAGACTCACTCCTGCAGGATAGATATCTAAGACATCTTGACGGCTTAATAGAGCTTTCCGGAAAAGAAATTTCAAGAACCGGTTATGAGCCGCGTTTTCACGGTTTGGCTCTTATGTATAACCGTCTTTTACAAGAAGCGAGAGAATTATTCGTAAAAAAATATGATAAAAATATCATAACGGCCTTTAGGGATTTTCAAAATAAAGGTTATATCGAAATTATCGGTTCTTCTGCTACACATGGATTTTCTCCGCTTCTCAGCGTTAATCCGTCCGACGTTAAGGCTCAAATTTCCATCGGCGTTGAAAATTATGTGAAAACTTTTGGAAGGCCGCCAAAAGGGTTTTGGTTGCCGGAATGCGGTTATTATTCGGGGCTGGATAATATTTTAAAAGAGGCTGGAATAAAATATTTCTTTGTGGATTCACACGGTATTTTAAACGCTGATCCCATTCCCCGTTACGGTGTTTATGCTCCTGTATATTGCCCCTCGGGGGTAGCGGCGTTCGGCAGGGATTGGGAATCTTCAAAACAGGTTTGGAGTTCTAAGGAAGGTTATCCGGGAGACGGAGATTACAGAGAATATTACAAGGATATAGGGCATGAGTTGGATTATGATTATATAAAACCATACATTCATCCCTCCGGTCTACGCGTAAATACGGGATTAAAATACTGGAGGATAACCGGTGAAGGCCAACACAAAGAGCCTTATGTGCCTGACTGGGCACGGCAGAAAGCGGCAATACACGCGGGTAATTTTAGTTTTAACCGCCAAAAACAAGTAGAACATTTAAGCGCTCATATGGACAGGAAACCGATTATCGTTGCCCCTTATGACGCGGAATTATTCGGTCACTGGTGGTTTGAGGGACCGATGTGGATAGATTTCCTGGCGCGGAAAATTTATCATGATCAGAACACAGTGCGCATGATTACTCCTTGCGAATATCTTCGCGAATATCCAACTAATCAGGTGTCTTTGCCTTCGGCTTCGAGTTGGGGTTGTAAAGGATATAATGAAGTGTGGATGGAAGGTAGTAACGACTGGCTATATAGGCACCTGCACAATGCCGGTGAGAGAATGGTTGAGTTAGTGAAAAATTTTTCTGAGCATTTAAAAAAAAGCGATAAAAGTTTATACAAACGCGCTCTTAATCAGGCGGCGCGCGAACTTTTACTGGCTCAGGCAAGTGACTGGGCTTTTATTATGAAAACGGGAACGATGGTTTCTTACGCGGAGAAAAGAACCAAAACGCATCTTTCCAGATTTAACCGCTTATATAATGATATTGTAAACCGCGATATAGATTCGCACTGGCTAAGTGAAGTAGAATGCCGTGATAATTTATTTTCCGGTATTGCCTGCGCGGAATATTATAATTCCCATTTTTTCGCGGAGAAATTTTTCATGGATAATAAAAAAATAAAGGGAGGAATAAATGCGGGATGTTATACACGCTCTGCCTAATATATCCGGCGGGGAAAGAGAGATAAAGAAAGAAACGCGTCATGAAAAAGATTTATATGCTCCTATTTCTAATATAAATATTCGTAATGTCCGCGCGTCTTTCGGTATTGCTCTTCATATGCATCAACCCACAATTCCCGCCGCCGGTGATGATTTGCGCAAGGCGGGATTAATAAGTAATTTACAGCACATGATGGAACATCCGCACATCGGCGATAATCACAACGCGTCGGTATTTTTATGGTGTTATTCGAGAATGTCCGATTTCATCAGGGACCTTTCCGCGGAAGGTAAAAACCCCAGAATTATGCTGGATTATTCCGGTAATTTACTGTGGGGACTGCATCAGATGGAAAATGGAAAAGTTTTGGAAAATTTAAAATTAATAACCAGTCATAAAAAATATCATAAATATGTGGAATGGACAGGTACGATGTGGTCGCATGCTGTTGTTTCTTCCACACCTATTCCGGACATTAAATTACACATAACCGCGTGGCAAAAACATTTCGCTTCAATATTCGGATACGAAGCGCTTGAGCGGGTAAAAGGATTTTCTCCACCTGAGATGCACCTGCCCATTCATCCCGATGTTTGCTATGAATACGTAAAAGCGCTTAAAGAATGCGGTTATCAATGGCTTATGGTTCAGGAACACACAATCGAAAATCCAGATGGGTCGGGCATTCGCAGGCCGCATTTTCCCCATAAATTGGTTGCCAGAAATTCAAGCGGCGAAACGCGGGAAATCACCGTTATTATAAAAACGCAGGGTTCCGATACAAAATTAGTAGCGCAAATGCAGCCTTATTATGAAGCTAAAACTAAAAATAAAGAAGAGTACGCGAATAAAGCAATACCTCCTTTTGTTTTTCAAATAGGCGACGGAGAAAACGGAGGAGTTATGATGAATGAATTTCCAGCCGGCTATATGCAGGCTTTCGCGGAAATCGGTACTGAAGGCGTTGTTGCCATGAATGGTTCAGAATATCTGGAATTTATAATAAAATTGGGTGTGAAAGAAGATGATTTTCTTCCTATTCAGCCTGTATCTCAGCATAAAATATGGCGGCATATCGATAATTATTCAAGAGGAGCGGCCGACAGGGCTATTGATAAATTGAGAGAGACCGAAGGCGGTTTTAATTTAGATAAGGCGTCGTGGACAAATGATAAAGACTGGGTTAACGGTTATAAAGATGTATTGGATCCGATAAATAAATTAAGCGCTGAATTTCATAAACATTTTGATAAAGCTGAAATACCGGCTTCAAATCCTGTTTACAGAGAAGCGCTTCTTTATTTATTACTTTCACAGACAAGTTGTTTTCGCTATTGGGGGGAGGGGATATGGACTGAGTACGCAAAAGAGATTTGCCGCAGAGGCATGGAAGTAATTAAAAAAGCAAAAAGATGAATGTAGTGACACCGTGCCTGCCGGCAGGCAGGAGGCGTGCCTTGTCCGTTTATTATATGATTAAAAATCAACCGGTAGTTTAGAGATAAATATCGGAAATTTCAGGAAAGGAAAAAGAAAATATGGGCGAGCTTAGAAAAGATCCTATTTTAGGAAGGTGGGTTATTATCGCTACGGAGAGGGCTCAGCGTCCGAACGCGTTCGCGAAAAAAGAAAAAGCGGCCGAAGTCGACATAAGTAAATGTCCTTTTTGCGAAGGAAAGGAGGGGATGACTCCGCCTGAAATATACAGCTTGCGCAATCCGGGAACAAAACCCAATGAACCGGGTTGGGGTGTGCGGGTTGTGCCTAATAAATTTCCCGCCTGCGGCATAGATATCGACCTCAGGAGAAAAGGATTCGGTTTGCATGACATGATGACGAATTTTGGGGCGCATGAAGTAGTCATTGAATCGCCCGACCACTATAAAGAAATTAAAGACCATTCCGTAGAAAAAATTTCGGATATTATTAGCGTGCTTCAACAGAGAGTAGAAGATTTGCATAAAGATCAGCGTTTCCGGTATATTCTCATTTTTAAGAATAAAGGAAAAGAAGCCGGGGCGTCGTTACTTCATCCTCATCACCAGATTATAGGTTTGCCTATTACGCCTAAGCGCGTAAGAGAAGAACTTCAAGGCGCTCAGTTTTATTTTAAATTAAAAGAAAGATGTATATTTTGTGATTTAATCGAACAGGAAGAAGCGACTGAAGAGAGGATAGTTTATAAAAACGAACACTTTATCGCTTTTTGTCCATACGCGGCGCGGTTTCCGTTTGAAATGTGGATTTTACCGCGTGATCACTCTCTTGATTTTTACGGAGAAAAAGCTAAAGAAAAAAACCGTTATTTAGCCGATATGATGAAAGTTGTATTAGGTAAATTGGATAAAGTTTTAAAAGACCCTGACTATAATTACATTGTTCATGCCGCGCCTAATCGTTTTCCGCGAAGCGGTTACTGGTACACCATTGCCGAGGATTATCACTGGCATATAGAATTATTTCCAAAATTGACCAAAGTCGCGGGCTTCGAATGGGGAAGTGGTTTTTTTATTAATCCGTTGGCGCCTGAGATGGCGGCTAAATATTTAAGGGAGGAAATAACAGAATGAAAGAAATGAAAATTTTATTTGTGTCGCCCGAGGTAGTGCCTTTCGCTAAAACAGGCGGATTGGCGGACGTTGCCGGAACATTGCCCATAGAATTGAGTTCATTGGGTCATAACGTGAAAACTTTTATGCCTTATTACCGTCAGATAAAAAAGCAGGATTTCGGCATAAAACTTGTAAAGCCAAATCTTAAGGCGAAAATAGGCAGTGTTGATATTTCTTTTTCCCTCTATCATTGCCAAAGAGAGAAAACGGATTTTTATTTTATAGAAAACGACGAATATTATGACAGGGAATTTCTTTACGGTACGCCTTCCGGAGATTATTCGGATAACGCCATAAGATTCGCGTTTTTCGCGAGTGCTGTATTGTCAAGTGCCGTGGCCTTGAATTTCAAGCCGGACATTATTCACTATAATGACTGGCAGTCCGCTTTAATACCGTTTTACATAAAATTTAAACCACTGGAATACGCTTTTTTTAGCCACGCGAAAACGTTTTTTACCGTGCATAATTTGGCGTATCAGGGGCTTTTTCCTAGAGAAACTATGCACGTGCTTGGTATCAGAGATGATTTTTTTACTCCTGACACTCTGGAATTTTACGGCAAATTAAGTTTTATGAAAGCCGCGATTCTTTATTCGGATGCCCTGAGCACTGTCAGTAAAGGATATGCCGAAGAAATACTTACACCTGAATTCGGATGCGGGCTTGACGGTTTGCTTCGCGCGCGCAAAGACGATTTATACGGAGTTATAAACGGTGTGGATTATTCCAAATGGAGTCCCAAAACAGATGCCTATATCAAAGCTAATTACGATGAAAAAAATGTAAAAAATAAAAGTGTCTGCAAAAAGGACTTACTTGAAACAATGAAATTAGATGCTTCTGTTCAAGCGCCTTTGCTGGGAGTTGTTTCCAGATTGGCCGAACAAAAAGGAATAGATATTATTGCCGACAGTGTAGAGCAAATGGTAAAATTAGGCTGTAATTTGATTGTTTTAGGCACAGGTGATGAAAAATATCATCATTTGTTGACGGAACTGTCGAAAAAATACCCTAAAAATATATCCGTAAAAATAGCTTTCGACAATACCATTGCTCATAAAATAGAGGCCGGGTGCGATATGTTTCTCATGCCGTCCCGTTATGAACCGTGCGGATTGAACCAGATGTACAGTTTGAAATACGGCACCATACCGGTAGTAAGAGGCGTGGGGGGATTAGAAGATACTATCATTGATTATACGCGAAATTCAAAAGAAGGAAACGGTTTTAAATTCAGCCAGGCCAATATAGCCGATTTTATGGATGCTTTAAGAAGAGCGGTTAATGTATATAAAAATAAAAAAGAATGGGAACAATTGACCTTAAAAGCGATGAGTTGTGATTTTTCGTGGAAAAATTCTGCCAAAGAATATATTAGGATTTACAACTTGATAAAAACGCAAGAGTTTAATCCTGTAAACAAATGTTCATGTAGCGGCAAAACATGTTCTGCTCATTGATTTAATTGTTGTACGTGGGACGGCCAGGGCTGTCCCGCGTACAGTCAAAATAAAAACATTTTCGATGTTTGTGTGTTAAAAATATTTTTTGGTAATAAATATGGAAATGCATGAAATTTTAAAAAACAAGGTTTTAACTTTTATAATGGCCGGCGGGCGGGGAGAAAGGCTTTTTCCTCTTACCAGAGACCGCGCGAAACCGGCTGTTCCATTTGGCGGGATTTACCGTATAATAGATTTTACTTTAAGTAATTGTATCAATTCAGGCCTGCGGAAAATAGAAGTGCTTACCCAATATAAATCCATATCTTTAGACCGCCATCTGAAAGCGGCATGGAATATATTTTCCCATGAACTCGGAGAATACATTAATATCATTCCTGCCCAGCAGAGAGTAGGAGAAGACTGGTATCGAGGCACTGCCGATTCTATATACCAAAATATATACACTATCAAGCAGGAAAAACCCGAGTATGTTTTTGTTTTGGCGGGGGATCATCTTTATAAAATGGATTATAGTCAAATGATCGCTTCCCATATCAGTAAAAAAGCGGACGTGACTATCGGTATTATAAAAGCGGAAAAAGAGAAATCACCGCAATTCGGAGTTCTCGAAATAGATGAAAATTTTAAAGTTCAGGGGTTGGAAGAAAAACCGCTTAATCCCAGAGTAATACCCGAAGACCCGTCGAAAATATACGCCTCAATGGGAATATATATATTTAACGTGAAAGTTCTTTTAGATTTTCTGGAAGAAGACGCGGCCAATAAAGAATCCTGTCATGATTTCGGTAAAAACGCGATTCCTCTTATGCTGAATAGGGGATGTAATATTTATGCTTATAATTTTGTGGAAAAAAACGGAGAACCTAAATACTGGCGCGATATAGGAAACCTGGACGCGTATTACGAAGCTAATATGGATCTTGTAAATGTCGAGCCGGTTTTTAATCTTTATGACAAAAGCTGGCCGATAAGGACTTATCATGAGCAAGTTCCTCCCGCAAAAACGGTTTTTTCGATGTTTGAAGGAGATAATCCGCGCGCCGGATTGCTGTTGGATTCGGTTATTTCAAACGGATGTATTGTTTCCGGCGGCAAGGTAACGCGTTCTATTCTTTCGCCGAACGTGAGAATAAACAGTTTCTCTTCAGTTACCGATTCTATTATTATGGAAAATGTGAATATAGGACGTTACGCGAAAATTCGCCGCGCCATTATTGATAAAGAAGTGCAAATACCTGCCGGAGCTGAAATTGGTTATGATCTGGAAGAAGACAGGAAGAAATTTGTGGTAACTCAAAACGGTATAGTGGTAGTTGCCAAAGCCACGGTGATTTAGAAATAGGCGATATGTTACAGATTCAATACGCGAGATAACTTTCGCGTATTTTTTTGTTTAAAGTGTAATAAAAAATGAGCAGCTTACCCGAAAATTAATAATGATATGGTGTGTCTTAAAGCGTAATAAACAGTTATAAAAGTGCCCAGAATGACAGAACTAAGGAAATGGATAAATTCTAACTTGACCAAAAAACTTGACCAAAAAATACCTTGAACCTGTCCGCAGGTCATGTTATTATAATGTAACTAAAAAAGGTATGGACCGATAGTTCAGTTGGGAGAACGCCTGGTTCGCAAACCGAAAAAGTAATTTTTTGTAAGTTATTGGAATTGTTATAAATATAAAGTGATCATTGTGATATAATTCAACTAAACAGAGGAGTGCGGATAATGGAAATTGATAATAAATTTGTTAGTATAGTTGTTATAGGTAATTTTAATCCCGCCATTTTAGACGCAAAGTTCTTAAAAGATGTTTGCATGATTCCAATAGGTGATGTGAAGAAAGAGAGTGTTACGCCAGTACAATCAAGGGTTGATTGTGAAAATATTTCGTTTGTAGCAAATTTAGATTTATTTAAAATCGTTCATAATGATATTGTAAATTTTGCTAAATCAAAAATCCCTTCCTATCTTGATATGTATTTGAATAAGTTGCAACATACGCCTATAAATGCTTGTGGAATCAATTTTAATATCGATATTAGTGAAACTAATAGAAAAAAGATAGAAGAGCATTTTGTAAATGATAGAAGCAGTCTGTTAGGAATTGTTAAGGCGAAAAGTGTTATTATTGGAAATATGACAGCATATGATAATAAGGGTGGTTCCGAAGTTATTCAATATAGCATTGGGTATGAAATAGAGGAACAAACTGTATTAAATAGAATAATGATTGAGAAAAAAAATGAGCTAATATTTAATATGAATTATAATTACGAAATAAGGAATTTACGACAAAATCGCGAAAGAATTAAAATGTTAACTGAGAAGTATGAAGAGCGGTTTGAAGAATATCAAATTTTTGTTAAAAAGGTTCTATCATGATGCAAATGTATTCTACAGATATAGTTGAGAGTGAAATTTCCACAGATGCAAAGAATGAGAATTCTGTTCGTAGGATGGAGATTTATAAAGATGCTGTTCAAAGAATTTTGCATAAAAAATCCTTCTCTATGGAAAGGGGGGAAGAACGGTTTTCTTTTAATAGAAAGTCAATCGATGAATTTCCCCGCGGAAATTCCATTCCAGTTTTAGATAAATTCAGATCGTCAAGTTTTATGGTTGAAAACATTGACGGGGAAGAAATAAGAAAAACATTTATGTCAATTTATGCAATGCTAAGGCCATTAGTTCAAGAAAAAAATGAGCAGGTGGAAGATGATGTTTGGATGTTTTGTTTATTTGAAGATATAGAAAAAGTGTTTGATATAGTTTATTCCTTAGTGGAAACAGTATTTAAGAATATTGTTAAACGTAATATTTATTTGCGTGCTGACCCGGAAATAGAAGATTACAGGAAAATCATTTTTGAAATATTTATTGATGATTCAATTGATAATATATTGGATATGCAAGAAGATTTTTATGCTTATTTTGTTGCAACTATTGCAAGAAATAAAATAGATTATTTTGTGTTAAAGTGTGAACAATATGAACCCAGATAGTTTTCTTGACTTAGCAAAAAAGTTAAATGATGGTGAAATTATTCTATCAGAGGCGAAAATACGAACTGCTATAAGTAGAGCATATTATTTTATTTTTCTAAAAATAAGACAAAAATTAGAAAAGAGTGGATTCGATATTGTAGAAACGTCAGAAAGTCATAGGCAAATAACAGACCTTCTCAAAAAGACACAAGACACGAATGCTATTAAAGTGGCGCTGGGTCTTCAAAGTCTTAGGACTAAGAGAAATACAGCTGATTATAATATGAAGGATTTAGGATTTGAATTTCCGTCTCAGGCAGCTGGTTTAGCTATAAGAGAAGCAAGTAATCTTGACAGAGATTTTTGTCAGATAGATGAGGAGACGTTAAAATCCAATATATAAAAACATTTCTTTTCAAAAAGGCAGCCCTTATATAGTACTTAAAAGGGTTGCTTTTTTGTTTTTTAAGGAGGTATATGGCGTGAAGAATAACATTGTATTTTTAATTACAGGAAAAAAGAGAGTGGGAGGAATGGCCGAGTATTTAAATCGAAATTAATGGTTTAGATTGTAAAAGAAGAGTATAATTAGAAACTTTACCAAACGTTACCAAAAAATACCTTGAACCTGTCCGCAGGTCATGTTATTATAATGTAACTAAAAAAGGTGTGGGCCGATAGTTCAGTTGGGAGAACGCCTGGTTCGCAATCAGGAGGTCGGGGGTTCGACCCCCCCTCGGTCCACCATCAGTCTTCGCTAATCACTTACCGTGCTTAGCTTCGCCTGATAGTTAAGGAGCAGGGACACGGCGTGCCGTGTCCGTTATTTAAGAGGAAACGAATATGAATCAGGAAAAATTAGAAAAAACTCTTGAGGAAATTGCTGTAGAAGTTGTGAAACATACTGAGGTGTTTGGAAAAATGGCAGATGACGTGTCTAAACTAAAGCAAACTACCTCAGAACTTATGAATGGTCAGGATAAAATGCTTACTATTCTTCAGCGTCTCGATCAGGAGCGAATTTTTACTATAGAACGAGTTAAACGTTTGGAAGAAGAAGTGCAAAAGATAAAAACACATTTAGCGGTAGCTTGAAGTTAGAAATAGTTTCTGTTTGAAGTTTCGCTTCAACGCTTCGAATATTTCCCAAAAATAGTTATTTTGTCATCCTCCGGCACCCCGAACAAGTCGGAGCACATGCTTGACCGGAGGATCCAGGTAGTTTTTTTTGTCGTCGAGACAAAGGTGTTTCTGGATTCCGCGTCAAGTACGGAATGACCATTATCTTTGTTTTTCAGAAGTTTAATATAATTAAACGCAGGAGGTAATTTGTAATGTTCAATAAAATGAAGAATGTTTTTGAATTGCAAAAAAAAGCTAATGAGGTAAAAAAAGAACTTAATAAAATAAGCATAGAAAATACCGCGTTAAACGGCAAGATAAGAGTTAAGGTTGATGGTGAATTTAGAATAAAAGATTTGGAAATAGACGCGGAAATTTTGAGCAGTGAAAATAAGGATAAGTTGGTTGTTAATTTAAAAAACTGCATAAATGAGGCGCAAAACAGGGCCAAAACAGAAGTAGCCCGTAAAATGAAAGAAACTATGGGTGATTTTAATATCCCCGGATTTTGAAAATAATTTAGAGCTCAGAGAAAAAATCATTTTTTTGTCTTTGGGTCTATAATAGTAACGATTAAACTTAAATCCTGCCTTAAAAAGCAGGATTTGATTTTTTATATCTTACATGTTATCATAAGGATATGATTTCTGATAATATTATTGCTACCAACAGAGCCGCCAGGCATGATTATTTTATCTTAGAGACTTTTGAAGCTGGTTTGCAGTTAACCGGCTGTGAAGTTAAATCTTTACGTAATCATACGGCTAATTTAAAAGATAGCTTTGCCAAAATAGAAAACGGTGAAGTTTTTTTACATAACTTACATATAAGTCCTTATGAAGAGGGCGGACGATTTAATCTGGAGACGAAAAGAACCAGAAAATTACTCCTTAATAAAAAAGAAATAAAGCGTTTAATAGGGTTGATGGCTGAGAAAGGTTTGACAGTAATTCCGCTGTCACTCTATTTTAAAAAAAGCTATATTAAGGTTGAGATTGCTGTTGTAAAAGGAAAACGCAATTACGATAAAAGACAGCAAATTGTCAAAGAAAGCCAGCGTCGTGAAATAGACAGGGCGTTGAAATTTAAAAATAGGGGTTGATGATTTTTTTTAATGTAGAGATATTGAAATAGGTTTTTTCCTATTCACTATTAAACTATTTAACTATTTAACTATTAAACTATTTAACCATTAAACTATTTAACTATTAAACTATTTAACTATTAAACTATTTAACTATTAAACTATTTAACTATTAAACTATTTAACTATTAAACTATTTAACTATTAAACTATTAAACTATTTAACTATTTAACTATTTAACTATTTAACTATTTAACTATTAAACTATTAAACTATTAAACTATTAAACTATTAAACTATTTAACCATTAAACTATTAAACTATTAAACTATTAAACTATTTAACTATTAAACTATTTAACTATTAAACTATTAAACTATTAAACTATTAAACTATTAAACTATTTAACTATTCACTGATTTGAGGGGGCGATAAGGTTTCGACTTAGATAGGTAGGCTTACAGCAGCGTGTCGAGGTTTCAGGAGGCCTCGTTAAACACCTGAAAAAAAAGTAACTGGCAATTTCGCAGTTGCAAACGCAATCGCTGCTTAATTAAGCGGCGCGTTTTTTGGAATTTCGCCTGTTGATTCCAAGAGACGACTAGTTAGCAGGCTGGTTCTGGATTTTTATCTTTCGGGATTCAGAGCGAGACCAATAGAAAGATAGTTCCAAAAGATTATGCTTGTGTAAGCTTTTGGGACGAAATTCAAATCACAAGATACACACGTAGACACTGAAGTTCTAATATTTAAGGACCGGGGTTCGATTCCCCGCGCCTCCACCATTGCGACCAATTCGAACCCTTGTCTTTATTATCCAATAGGGCAAGGGTTTGAATTTTTGTATGGGCTACAATAAGGCTTGAATTTTCCTTCGTTGTCATTCTCCGGCTTGTCCGGAGAATCCAGAGCATTAAAAAATTCATAAAAGCCCTCATCTCTATTGCTTACTGGCTCAAGTTGTATGGTTTCAAGAAGTTCTTTTAGCGCCAGGGCGGAAGAAGTAGTATTCTTGTTTAGAATTTCGTGTAAGTTATTTAATCTGTCTTGTATCCATTCTCTTGGGGGTGACTCGAAAGTGTTCTTTTCCTGAAATTCCAGTGATTTTAGTTCTAAACCTAAATTTTCTGTTTTTACCTCAGCTTCTTTTAAAGCTTCTGATACAGCCTTTGAAAAATTACCCATTTTAATGTAATTAAGATAGTTTTGTACTTCTGCTAAAGCTTTATCATGCTGAGATTTCTTTTTCTTGATGAGTTCAGGTACTTCATTTAAGCCCGAAGCCGTTAATTTTTCTATTCTTTCATAAACATATTAAATTCTCTAACGTTAATATTCTTTTTTGCAGTTCTGAAATTATACCTTAAATTATACCTTTTTTTATTTGTTTAATAAACATGATAGGTTATAATATATCTGTTGAGTAAATTTTATAGGGGAAAAAGGGGCGTCCCCGTTATGATTCTAATTACCCAAAGCTGGGAAGAAAGAAGAAGAAATAAGTGTTGCCCCGCCCCTACGGACGACTTATTATTAATTACGGGCGGAGGTCATGCCTACGGCAGGCAGAGTTCCGCCCCCACAAAAAGCGAGGTGTAAAAAATGACAGAAGGAATTACGGCTATTAACGAGAAAGTAAAAAAAGAGAGTGCTTTTATCGATGCGCTTAAGACCGAAATCGGGAAGGTTATTGTCGGGCAGAAGTATTTGATTGAACGGCTTCTGGTGGGACTTCTGGCAAACGGGCATATTTTGATTGAGGGTGTGCCGGGCCTGGCTAAGACTATGTCGGTAAAGGTGCTTTCAGATACGATTAAGACAAAATTCCAGAGATTGCAGTTTACACCTGATTTGCTTCCCGCTGATTTGTTGGGAACACTTGTGTATAATCCAAAAGACGGGGAGTTTACTACAAAAAAAGGACCTATTTTCGCGAATATTATTTTAGCTGATGAAATTAATCGCGCTCCGGCAAAAGTGCAGAGCGCTCTTTTAGAAGCTATGCAGGAAAGACAGGTTACTATCGGGGGAAATACTTTTAAACTGGATGAGCCTTTTTTGGTACTGGCGACGCAAAATCCAATAGAACAGGAAGGGACTTATCCTTTGCCTGAGGCGCAGGTTGACCGTTTCATGCTTAAAATAAACATTACTTATCCTAATAAAGAAGAAGAACATAAGATTTTAAAACGCATGAGTTTTACCGATAAGCATATTGAGGTGAATCAGATTGTAACACCCGAGGATATAATAAAGGCCAGAAAAGTCGTAGATGAAATTTACATGGATGAAAAGATAGAAAGATATATTTTAGATATTGTATTTGCTACGCGTAATCCCAAAGAGTATAAACTGGATGAACTTGAGTCTCTTATACAATACGGCGCTTCTCCTCGTGCGAGCATTTATTTAACTCTGGCTTCCAAGGCTTACGCTTTTGTGCAGGGCAGAGGATATGTTACCCCGCAGGATGTCAAGAGTATTGGTATGGATATTTTGAGGCACCGTGTTATTGTAAGTTACGAAGCGGAAGCGGAAGAAAAAAATTCCGAAGACATTATCAAAAGAATATTCGATGAAGTGGAAGTACCTTAATTGGTGAATAGTTTAATGGTTAAATGGTGAATGGAAAAAACTAAAAGCCCGAAATTATTTATTACTCTCGTTAACCGATAGACTTTTGACTATTCACAATTCACTATCAACCATTCACAGGTAAAATTTATATCAAAGTCATGATTCCAAAAGAAGTTTTACAAAAAATACGAAAGATACAGATAACTACTTCACGCATGGTTACCGATGTGTTCGCGGGGCAATACCAGAGCGTGTTTAAGGGCAGGGGTATGGAGTTTCACGAAGTGAGGGAATATCTGCCCGGAGACGAGATTCGCTCGATAGATTGGAATGTTACCGCGCGCATGGGACACCCTTACGTGAAAAAATTCGTCGAAGAAAGAGAATTGACGGTAATGATTTTGCTGGATGCCTCAGCGTCGTGTCATTTCGGTTCGGTGAAGGAATTCAAAAATCAGATTGCCGCGGAATTGTGTTCAGTTCTGGCTTTTTCGGCTATACAGAACAACGACAAAGTAGGGCTTATTATTTTTACGGACAAAATAGAAAAATTTGTTCCCGCAGGAAAAGGCGCGCGTCATGTTTTGCGGGTTATAAGAGAAGCTCTTTATTTTAAAGCCGAAAATAGCGGTACCAATATATCCGCGGCATTGGAATATTTAAACCGCGTTACAAACCGCAGGACCATTACTTTTGTAATTTCCGATTTTTTTGATAAGGGTTTTAAAAAACTTTTGTCTGTTTCCAATAAGCGGCATGATATTGTGGCGGTTACCATTACCGATAAGAGAGAAACCGAACTGCCGGACACGGGCATTATCAGCTTGCGGGACGCCGAGACGAAAGAAAATATTATCATAGATACCGGTGATGCCGGCGCGTGTGAGAGATATAAAAAAGACAATTTTAAGAGAATAAAAGAGAGACAGCAATTACTGCGTTCTGTGGGAGTGGATAGTATAGATATTTATACCGATAAACCTTACGATAAGGAACTTATAAAATTTTTCAGGACGAGAGAAAGAAGGCTCAGGTAAAAGATGAGAGGATTTTTAAAAGGTGTGATTTTTAAGCTCGGGTGGGCTCTATTTTTATGGACGGGTGCGGTTTTTGCCGATGAGATTAAAGATATAAAGCCGCCGGTTTATTTTAAGCCTAATTATATTTTGCTCATTATACTCGTTTCGCTTATTTTCGCGGCACTGGTTATTTTTCTGATTATATTTTTTATCAGGAAAATTAGAAAGGGTAAGGAACAGATTTTGATTCGTATCAGGCCGGCGCATGAAAAAGCTTATGAGGCACTTGAAAAATTAAGACAGAAAAACCTGCCGGCACAAGGCCGCGTAAAAGAATATTATTTTGAGCTTTCTTATATAGTTAGAACTTATATGGAAGAACGTTTTCACATAAGAGCGCCTGAAATGACTACTGAAGAATTTCTTTTTTCTCTTAAAAGTTCGTCCCTTTTATCCGGATCCCACAAAAATTTACTAAAGGAATTTTTGAATCTTTGTGACATCGTAAAGTTTGCTAAATACGGCCCCACGGAACAGGAGATGGAGAATAGTTTTTCCGCCGCGAATAAGTTAGTTGACGAAACAAAAAAAGTTGAAGAGGATCAGGAAGAGAAATTAAATGCTATTTAAAGACCCATGGATTTTATTATTTATCCCGCTGATATTTTTATTTATTTACCTTGCAAAAAAGAGAAACGTCGTTTCGAGCGTTAAATTTTCGTCAACTGAACTGGTGAAAGGGTTCAGACCGACGTGGAAAATTTTATTTTCGAAAAACTTAATTTACGCGCGGGCGGCTATGCTGTTATTGATTTTGCTGGCGCTGGCAAGGCCGCGTCTTGCTTTGGAAGAAACTAAAGTTCCTACCGAGGGGATAGATATCGTTCTGGCACTGGATTGTTCAGGGAGTATGCTGGCTGAGGATTTTAAAATAGGTAACGCGCGGCAGAACAGAGTGGATGTGGTAAAGAAAGTTGTCGAAGAGTTTATAAAGATGAGAAAAGGCGACAAAATAGGTATGATTGCTTTTGCCGCGAGGGCTTATACCGTTTGTCCTTTAACATTGGATTATGATTGGTTGATTGAGAATTTAAAAAGAGTAAAGGTGGGTGTTATAGAAGACGGCACGGCTGTAGGTTCGGCCATAAGTTCTTCTTTAAACAGGCTCCGGGACACAACCGCGAAAAGTAAAATTATTATCCTCCTTACCGATGGTGTGAATAACGCGGGGAAGATTTCTCCTTTGACAGCGGCCCAAACGGCAAAGGCCCTTAATATAAAAATTTATACTATCGGCGCCGGCACTAAAGGGCTTGTGCCTTATCCTGTTCAGGGATTTTTCGGGCAGACTGTTTATCAGAATGTTAAAATAGAAATAGACGAAGAGACTTTGCGGAAAATAGCCGATGAAACCGGCGGAAAATATTTCCGGGCCACGGATACCGAGTCTCTTGAAAAAATCTATAAGGAAATAGATGCTATGGAAAAGTCTCCTTTTGAACAGCATGGTTTTCGTGAATATAAAGAATTATTTTATTACTTACTAATTCCGGCAATGATATTGTTGCTTATGGAAGTAGTTTTGGCAAACACGCTTTTGAGGAAAATACCATGAGATTCGCGCAATTTAATTATATAAATAGTCTTTGGCTTATTGTTATGCTGGTTTTATTTTTCGTGTGGGCTTTCAAGGCTAAACAAACGCTTTTGCGTAAATTCGCGCGGGAAGAGGTTTTGAAAGAAATTACTTCGCTTGTAAATTTCAGAAGACAAGTAATAAAGTTTGTGATTATAGTAATAGTTTTCTTATTGAGTATAATTGCCTTAATGCGCCCGCAGTGGGGATTTCAATGGCAGGAAATCAAACATACAGGCCTAGATATTTTGATTGCCGTGGATACTTCCAAGAGCATGCTGGCGGAGGACGTAAAACCGAACAGACTCGAAAGGTCGAAACTGGCCATAGAAGATTTGGTAAAAAATTTAAAAGGAGACCGCGTAGGCCTGATTGCTTTTTCAGGCACTGCTTTTTTGCAGTGTCCTTTGACGGTGGATTACGACGGATTTTTGCTGGCTGTAAATGATTTGAACGTGGACAGCATTCCACGCGGCGGCACTTCTATTTCAAGCGCGATACAGGTGGCCATGGACAGCTATGAAGGCGGGCTGAATAAATATAAGGTGCTGATCATTATTACCGACGGGGAAGACCATGAGGGCGACGCGATTGAATACGGCGAACGCGCGAGAAAAGATAATATAAAAATATACTGCGTAGGTATCGGCACGGCTGGGGGAGAATTGATTCAGATTGCCGATGACGGCGGGCAGAAGACCTTTTTAAAAGACAGGGAAGGCAATGTCGTAAAATCAAGGTTGAATGAAGATGGTCTGCGTCAAATTGCCATTGCTGCCGGCGGTGCTTATGTGCGTTCAAGCGGGGCTGAGTTCGGACTTGATTTTCTTTATAATGAGAAACTTTCTCAATTGGAAAAAAGAGAAATAAAATCGCAAATGGGCAAATTTTATTACGAGCGTTTTCAGTGGTCTTTGCTTTTTGCTCTATTGCTTTTGATATGTGAATCTTTTATAAGCGATAAGAGAAAACCATGAAAAAAATTTTTTATACTGGATTGATTTTGATATTGTTAGCGAGTCCTTCTTTTGCCGCGGCAAAAGCGAAAAAGGCGGTAAAGGAAGGAAATATATTGTATAATAAAGGCAAGTTTGATGAGGCCTTAGAGGAATACGAGGACGCGTTTTCGGTTTCGCCTGATTCGGATATTGTTAATTTTAATCTGGGCGCGGCTTTGTATAAAACGCGGGATTATCAATTGGCCGCGGGTAAATTCGAAAGAGTTTTAGTTACGCCGGACAAAAACTTAGAAGAAAAAGCCAATTATAATATAGCCAACGCGAAATATAAACTCGGCATAGCCAAAGAAGACGAAGATTTATCGCTTGCCACGGATTTAGTAAAACAAGCTGGTCATCATTATGAACGCGCTCTTGAACTTGACCCGGAAGATGAAGACGCGAAATATAATTATGATTTCGTGAAAGAAGAACTCAAGCGGCTTGAAGAGAAACAAAAACAACAGCAGAAAGAGCAGTCTAAGTCGGAGCAGAATAAAGATAAAGCGGAAGAACAGAAAAAAGAAGAACAAAAAGAACAACAGGTGGCCGGGCAGGAGTCACAAGAGGCTGAACAAAAACAATCTGAGCAAAAGCAGGCTGAGGAAAAAGAATCGCAGGAGCAAAAAACTCAAGAACAGCGGCAGGAAGAGGAACAACAAAAAGCTCAGGCAGAAGAAAAGAAAAAAGCTGAAGAAGAAAAAGAGGGTTCTCAAAAGAGCGCGGCAGAACAGGCAAAAGAGAAGGCGGCAGGCGCGGTGGAAGGAAAAGCGGAAAATAAAGAAATGTCTAAGGATCAGGCGCTTATGCTTTTAGATAGTTACAGGCAGGAAGATGAGCCGCGGGAATTATACAAAGAAAAAGTTCCGGTTCGCGATTTCGGGCCGGTACCGCGGGATTGGTAAAAGGAATATGAACATGATTAAGATTTTTTATTTGGTTAATCATTTAATAAGTAACACTGTAGGTGATTTTTTAAAATCCCCCGTATCTTCCATTTATGAAAGGAGAAGATTAAGGGTTTCTTTTTTAATAGTTATAAGTGCTATTTTACTAAGTGTTTCTTTGTGTTTCGCGCAGGATATTAGCTTTGAATCAAGTGTTGACCGGACAAAAATTGCGTTGGGTTCCAACCTTCAGTTAAGCCTTAATTTTTATGGTACACAGGATATTACAGCACCTGATTTGCCTCAAATAGAGGGTTTTGATTGGCGCTACGCCGGACCTTCTACCAGAGTGTCTATCGTTAACAGTAAAGTTTCGAGTTCAATTACACATATCTATATTTTAATACCTTTAAAAACAGGTGTTTTTACCATCCCTTCCGTTTCTGTTCAATATAAAGGAAATACTTATACTTCCAAACCGATAACCGTGGAAGTAGCGAATCAGCAAACCGTAGCGTCTGCGCCTGCCGGACAACAGTCCGGAGTTGCGCCAAGCGCGGTTCAGGGAATAGAAGACAGGGTTTTTATTACTATGGAAGTTGATAAATCAAAGGTTTATATAAATGAAGTTATTCCTGTGACTATTAAACTTTATCTAAATAATCTTCCCGTGAGCGATATTCAATATCCCGAAATTTTACATGATGGATTTTCGATAGAGGAATTTGGTGAACCGAAAAAATACACTGATTTTCTTAATGGTGTTTCATACGATGTTTTTGAGTTTCAAACCAATGTGTTTGCTTTGCGCCAAGGAGAATTGAAATTGGGGCAGGTGTCATTAAAATGTAATTTGCTTATGAAAAGTAACTCACAGGGCAGGGGGAGTTCTTCGTCGTTCGATGATTTTTTTGACAATGGTTTCTTCAATGATTTCTTTGCTCAGTATCAAAAATACCCTTTGAATTTAAATTCGCCGGAGATACCCATAACGGTTATATCTCTGCCTGAAGAAGGTAAACCTGTTGACTTTAGCGGAGCGCTGGGAGACTATCAATTTTCTCTTGATGTAAGTCCGAAGGAAGTCAAGGCGGGTGACCCCATTACTTTAAAAATGATTATTACCGGTAAAGGTAATTTTAAGACGGTACAAGAACCTTCTTTTTCCGCGGCGGATGATTTTAAAATTTATGAACCGCAGGTCAAACAGGAAGAAACTTCTAAAACTTTCGAACAGGTAGTAATCCCAAAAAGCGATAAAGTAAAGGATATTCCAGAAATCACCTTTAATTTTTTCGATACGACGACAGGAAAATACAGGGAAATTAAAAAAGGGCCGGTATCTATAAAAGTTGATCCTCCGGCAATGGGGGGGGAATTAAAGATTTTCGAAGCTTCTGTCGGGGGGGGAGAAGTTTCCAAAGCTAAGAAGGAAATTTTAGGACAGGACATTATTTATATAAAAGATACGCCGGATGATTTTAGTAGAAAAGGCTGGTATTTATATAAAAATAAATTTCTTATTATAAGCGCTTTCGGTTGTTTTGTTGCGGTTATTTTTGTTTGGATTTTTCAGAAAAGAAAAGAGTATCTTGAAACGGATGTGCGCTACGCAAGGCGTCTTGCCGCTGGGCGTAAAGCGAAAAAAAACTTGTTGATGGTTAAGCGTTTGTTGGAGTCGCAAAAAACAGAGGAATTTTTTAACGGTGTTTTTAAAACCTTACAGGAATATCTGGGAGATAAGTTTCATTTGTCGACAGCGGGGATAACCCCCGGTGTAATAGATGTACTGGGGCAGGTTAATGAAGAAATACTTGTAAAATTAAAAGAGTGTTTCGATAATTGCGACGCGGCGCGTTACTCGTCTTCGAATATTACAAGAGAAGATATGCGCGACGTTTTTAAACTGCTTGAACAAGTTATAGATGAACTTGAGAAGGTGAAAGCATGAAGAACTATTTTTTTATATATTCGCGGCCGCAAAACCGCGTTATTTATGGCAATGTGCTCGCTATTTCGCTTCAAGAAAACGCGGGCTTCAACCCGCGGAGCTTCATCTCCATATTTGCTAAAACGCGTATTCTCGCCTTAGGTCTGGCGATAATATTTTTATTATCTTTTGGTGGTACGGGATTTTGCTCGGATTCGAATGAGCTTAAGGTTTTATTTTATAAAGGAAATGCCGCCTACAGCGAAGAAAAATTCGATGAAGCCATCAATGATTACGAAAAAATATTGAGCATGGGATCCAATGGGGGACGGCTATATTATAATTTGGGAAACGCTTATTTTAAAAAAGGTTTGTTGGGAAAGGCAATTTTGAATTATTCGCGCGCTCGGAGACTTATTCCCAGAGACGCGGATTTAAAAGCTAATTTAAATTACGCGAGGTCGCTGATAAAAGGGGGTGTCCTTATTCAGCGGAGGAATTTATTTTCGCGGTTTTTTTTCGGTCTTGCGGGATTTTTTAGTTTCAATGAAAGTGTCTTCCTTAGCGCGATATTATATTTTATCTTGTTTATATTGATTATTTTTGTCATAATGATAAAGAAGTTTAAAAGAGTATTTTTAGGGACTACTATAGTTTTTACGGTATTGTTTATTATTTTTGTTTCTTTCTCTCTTGTGAAATTTTTTCGGATAGTTGTGGAAAAAGAAGGCGTAATTGTGGTTGATAAAGCTGATGCCCGATTTGAACCTTTTGAAGAGGCGACTGTATTTTTTACTTTGAACGAAGGAGAGAGCTTTTTTGTAGCGGTGTCGAAAGAAAATTGGCTTAAAGTTCGCCGTATAGACGGGAAGGAAGGATGGATTAAAAAAGAGAAAACAGAATTGCTTTGATAATAAATGTTTTATTGTGAAACTTCCGTGCCACGACAGTAGGATATAAAAGCCTATTGTTAAAAAAATATTTATAAGGGGGGAAGAGATGGAGAAGAAACGTATATTGTTTGTTGACGATGAGGAAAGTTTTGCCAGAATGATGAAGTTGATTCTTGAAGAAAGCGGCGAGTACGAAATTATGATAGAAACAAGAGGGTTAAGAGTTGTTGATGTCGCTAAAGAATTTAAGCCGGATTTGATTTTGCTGGATATAGTGATGCCGGATATAGATGGTGGAGAAGTATTGCGCAAGATAAAAGCGGAAGAAAAACTTAAAAACACACCGCTTGTTTTTTTAACCGCGCTTGTAATGGAAAATGAAATAGTTTCCAGAGAAGGTGTTATAAGCGGCTATCCGTTTTTGGCCAAGCCGGTTACCGTGGATAAGCTTATGGACTGCATAAAAGAAAATATCAGGGAGATGAAAGTTGGGGGATAAATTTTAGGCGGCAAGGAAAGATTTATTTGCTTAGTAGTTATTTTGCGGGTGATATGAAATTTATATTTTTTGTTTCCAAAATCTAAGTTTTGAATCAGGAACCATTTCTGTAAAAAATGAATAAAAATTCTATTGTTTGGTTAAAAAAAGAAATAGACGCGTGGGAAAAAGAAAATCTTATTACGTCGCGCTCTGCCGAAATTTTAAAAGAAAGATATCGCGCTAAAGGAGGCGCTATCGAAGAAACCGTAAACCGCAGAAGAGTAGCGGCTACGCTGGCTATCTTGGGAAGTGTTTTCATCGGTCTTGGGACGGTTCTTTTTTTTATGGATATATGGAGATTTATTCCTGATTATTTTAAATTCATTATAGTAGTTTTGCCCATGTGTTTTTTTTATTTAGCCGGTTTTTATGTCAAATTTTATAGAGGGCATCCTAAGATAGGCGGAGTATTTATGCTGCTTGGCGCGCTATTGTTTGGGAGTGCCTTATTTATAAATAACCGGATTTTTGATTTGGGTTTCGCGCTCAAGGATAATCTTTTATGGTGGTTTATTTTTATTGTGCCGATAGGATATTTCGCGTATAGTAAAAAAATTTTAGAATTGGCCTTAGTTTTAATGAGCGTGTGGTTTGGTTTGGAAGCGGTTCAATGGATAAATTTAGAGACGAAATCGGAACTATATATATATCTATATTATTTTTTCGGCATTCTTATATATGCGTTGGGGATTACGCATAATCAGATTAAAAAGTTAAATGTGTATAAAGGCCCTTTTCAGATAATCGGAGGTATTTTGCTTTTATGCGCTATTTATCTATTGACTTTTTTCGACACTATTCCCGACGGTTTTTTTCTAAAACTCGATATTACGCGTGATCTGAAAAATATTCTTATTATCGCCGGTGCCGCTCTTTTATTTCTTTTGATTGAAATTGGATTTAAAAAAAAGAGGCAACATATATTATCTGTGCAGGTTTATACTTTAATTATGGCTTTGATTGCGGGGCTTTTATCTCTTTTTGGTTTATTCGGAGGGATGGACGCCCTGATTTTTAATATTTTATTTTTGGCTTTAATGATAGGTTTAGTGATAATTGGAGTTAATACGAAAGAAATTTCTTTGATAAATCTTGGGATTATATTTTTTATAATAGACATAATATCAAGGTTTTTTGATATTTTTTGGAAAATGTTACCCCGTTCTATCTTTTTTATCTTAGGCGGTGTTATTCTGGCTCTGGGCGGAATTTATCTGGAGATGGCCAGGAGAAGGCTTATTAGGAGAATCCGATGGTAGTCGGTAAATTTTTTAAAATCAGATTTTACGCGGTTATTGTTCTGCAGGTTTTATTCTTGGTTTTTTGCGTTTTTTATAAAAAGTAACGGGGGCAGAATGAAAGCGGTTTTGCAAAGAGTAAAAGAAGCTTTTGTATGTGTTGATAAAAAAGAAATCAGCCGGGTAAAAACAGGGTTGCTTATTTTGCTGGGAGCAGAAAAGACCGATACAGAAAAAGACGCTGATTATTTATCTTCGAAGATTTTGAAACTGCGCGTATTCGAAGATGAAAATAAAAAAATGAATTATTCTATTTCCGAATAAATGACGGGCCGGTAACGATTTTGTTGGATACTAAAAAATAAGGAATAAAATGGCACAGATAGGTGTTGATATTGACGGGATTATCGCGGATACTGATACAGCTTTCAGAAAGAAAATGAAAGAAGTGTTTAAAAGAGATTTTCCGCGGCATCTGGTTACGCAATTTAATTACGAGAAGTGTTTTGAATTTACCGAAGCCGAAGAACGGATATTTTATGGTTTATTTGTGGAAGAAGAATTATGGGCCAATATCAATTTGATAAAAGGGGCGCGAAACACTTTAAATAAGCTGAATGAAAAACACTCTTTGATTATCATTACCGGGCGTCCTGTAGAAGTAAAAGAAGTTACTATAAAATGGCTTAGAGAAAAAGAAATTCCTTTTGACAAACTTTATTTTATGCAAGGCAGGCAGAAACACGAAGTGGCGCTTCAAAACGGGCATGAACTTACGCATTTTATGGAAGACCATCCCGACTACGCTTTTGGGATGGCTGAAATCGGAGTGAATGTATTTTTGATGGATTACCCATGGAATCAAAAAATAAAAAATCACCCTCTAATTACAAGAGTAAAAGATTGGCGGCAGATAAATAAAATGTTAGAGGCTAATAAGTTATTATAAATGTCCATTACCCGTGATGTTTTTAAAGATGAAGTGCTTATTTTTTTAGACCTGGAGACTACAGGTCTTAATGTTTACCGTGATAAAATAATAGAAATTGGCGCTGTTAAAGTCAGGGGAACAGAAGTCATAGAAAAATTTCACCGCCTCGTAAATCCTCGCATGCCTATCCCTGTTTTTATTACCCAGCTTACCAAAATAAAGCAAGAAGATCTTACCGATAAGCCTTTTTTCGAAGACATAAGCGCGGAATTTTTTTCTTTTCTCGATAATTATACTACCGTTTGTCATAATGCTTCATTTGAAAAAAGTTTTTTATCTTCCGTAAAAAAAGAAAAATTAAGCAATGTTTTTATAGATAGCTGTGAATTAGCGACGCTTCTTTATCCTGTTTTGGAGAGCTATAAACTGGAAAATCTTTTGCGCGTTTTCGGCATCAAACAGGAAGAAGATCATCGCGCTTTGATTGATGCCGAAGATACCTTTAAAGTCTGGCAGGTTATGTTTGATAATTTGGACGGAAGTGAATTAAAGCGTGTGCAGGCTATAAATGAAATTCTCTCCCGCACTAATTTACCGTTCAAGGAAATTTTTGCGCGGCTTAAAGATGTGCTCGAAGAAAAGTTTAAATCCGCTCCGGCTGAAAAGCGCGAACTTCTTTTTGAAGTACAAGAGAAGAGACCTAATGTTCTCCTAAATATAGAAGACTACAAAGATAAAGCAGACCGGTTTGTGCTAAAGGAAATTTTTAAGAAAAACGGGCGTTTTTCAGAAGTTGTGAATGGCTATGAAGCAAATCAGAGCCAATTGCTTCTTTCGGTATTTACCTCTTTGGCATTCAATAAAAATAAATATTTGGCGGTGGAAGCCGGTCCGGGAACAAACGCTTTTTCCGCCTGTTTTTTAGAAGCCGTATTATTTTCATTAAAAAATAAAGAAAAAGTAATTATTGCCGTAAAAGATATAAATGATAAAAAAGAGGTTGTTGAAAAAAGCATTGATAAAGCCTGCCGTTTTTTTGATGCCAAAATTGCCATTATCAAAAATAGAGACAGCTATTTGTGTTTATCTAAACTGCGGAAATTGCTCGAGAATTTAAATAATTTTGATGATGATGGAAAATTCGCTTTGGCTTATCTGGTTTCTTTCAGACATCAGACACCGGATGGAAATCTCGACAAAATAAGTTCTTATCTCTTATGGATGAATAACGCTCTTAAAGGCTTTAAAGATTTTTTAATTTCAGAGGATGGGAGTTGTCTTGGGAATAGATGTCCTGAATTTAAAAATTGTTGTTATCAAAAAATGCTGAGAAATGTTCGGGACGCGAATGTGTTAATTGTCGAGCAGAATTTGATTCTTTCTAAACCGGAATTGCGGTCTATTTGTAGTTATTTGATTATAGACGATGCTGAGAATCTGGAAGATTCGGCAACGTACTCTTTTGGGAGTAGAATAAGTTTAGAAGATATTCAGCGATTCGCGGATAATTTAGCGAATGAATTTATGATTATTAAAAAGAAATATTTGTTCGATTATTTTACAACGGCAGAAAAAAGTGTTTTGGGGTTGAGAAACGCGCTTGAATCTTTCTCGGGTAAACTTTGCAGTCTTTTGAAAATAGATAAATATGCCAGGACAGGTATTCGAAGTGAAAGTTTAGCTGAATTTGAGACCAAAGAAGAATTTCATGGAGTGAAAAAGGCTTCTTCAGGGTTGATAAGTTGTTTTCAAGAGTTAATCGAAAACCTTTTTGTACTTTCTAATTCTTTGTATCTGGATTATGCCGACAAATTCAGTATGGAGGATTACGCGCGAAAAGCGGAAGAAAAAGCGCGTTTTTTCAGCAGCTTTTTTTCTATTTCAGGAGAAGAAGCAGTTAGATGGGTTGAAGTTTTTAATGATGAAACGCGGGATTCTTTCCCATGGAAACTTATTTTGTCCCCCGTTGAAGTGAGCGGTATTTTGGCCAAGGAAATATTTTCCCGTTTAAAGGCCTGCGTGTTAACGGGTTCGGTTTTAAAAGTCGAGGATAGTTTTAATTTTTTTTCAGAGCGAGTGGGTTTGAATTTATTAAAAGAGAAAAATGTGTTTTTAAAATTTGTGGATTCTCCGCCTGCCTTTAAAAAAGACATCGTTTTTGCCGTGCCTGAAGATTTTCCCATTTACGAATATAAAAAAGAGAAATCTTATTTAGATGCTGTAGTAAAAGAAATCAGTACAAAAGTTTTGGCCGGTAGCGGTAAAAATCTGGCTATTTTTTCTTCCGTTCGGGGGATGAGGGAGGTTTGCGGTAAGATAAAAGAAATTTTGATACCGCGAGGACTTATGGTTTTATGTCAGGGCATAGACGGTTCTAAAAAGTTTATTAATAATCAATTAAAAAACACAGAACAAGACATGCTGGTTTTGGGGCTAAGGAATTTTACCGATGATATTGAGGAATGCGCGTTATCGGCCGTTTTTATGGATAAAATTGCTTTTCCTCACCCGAAAGATCCTCTTATTGCCTCCCGCAAGCGTCTTTTGATTAACAGGGGAAAAAATCCTTTTCAAGAGTATGAACTGCCTTTAGCAGTGATTTCTTTAAGGCAAGGCGTGAATAAGTTGATTGAGAAAAAATGTGATTTCAATGTTATATTTATGTTAGACGGCCGTCTGCTTAAGAAGGATTTTAAGGGATTTATCGAAAAATCCTTTCCTCGTGCAAGAATAATTTAAAAAATGTGGAATGTGAAGACCTGACCCCGAATTTGCTGGTGAAGACCTGACCCCGAATTTGCTGATAATATAGTGAATGGTAGGGGCCAACGGCTGTTGGTCCGTTAACAGATATCGTAGGGACACGGCGTGCCGTGACCGATATAGACAAAAAATCGAGGGTCATTCTTAATTAATGTGAACAAATCTCTATAATTTGATGATTGACAAGCTGTTAGGCTAAATTTAAGAATGCCCATTGATTACACAGATTTTAAAGATTGATTTCTATTAATGTATCTGTGTAATCGGTTTTTAATCAATGTAATCAGGTTTTTTCA
>JBDRBQ010000067.1:0-61346 GCA_043822625.1 Candidatus Omnitrophota bacterium
GGAGGTAATTTCGATGGCGCATAAGAAGGGATTGGGTAGTAGTCGTAACGGAAGAGATTCAGCGTCTCAACGTCTTGGTATAAAGAAATTCGGCGGAGAAGCTGTAAAAGCCGGCGGTATTCTTGTCAGACAGAGAGGCACGAAATTTAAGCCTGGCACTAATGTCGGCATAGGTAAAGATGATACCCTTTTTGCCAAAATTACGGGAAAAGTTTTTTTTACAAAGACCAGAACTATAAGTGTCCTTCCTTAAGGACAAATAATAATGTTTATTGATAGCGCTAAAATTTTTATTAAAGCCGGAGACGGTGCAAGGGGTTGCGAAAGCTGGTATCAAGATAAATTTACACGTTATCCTCTTCCCGACGGCGGGGATGGCGGAGCCGGTGGAGACATAATAATCAAAGCCAATCGGAATGTCTTTACCCTTTTAAACTTTAGATATAAGAAACATTTTAAAGCTAAAAACGGAAGAATGGGTTCCAGTAATAAGAAAAAAGGAGCCGGCGGTGAAAATTGTGTGTTGGAAGTTCCATGCGGCACGCAAATTCTTGATTCTGAAAAAAATTTTTTTATCAGAGATTTGAAAGAACATAATGAACAAGTCATTGTAGCTTACGGCGGAGCTGGCGGCAGGGGCAATAGAGGCAACGTTAAACCTCAAGAAGGTAAACTGGGTGAAATAAAAACTCTTCTGCTGGAATTGAAAGTTATAGCGGACGTCGGCATCATAGGTTTCCCAAACGCCGGAAAATCTTCCTTAGTTACAAAAATATCAACCGCGAAAACAAAAATCGCTTCATATCCTTTCACAACAAAATCTCCTCATCTGGGTTTGGTTAATTTGAACGATGAAACCTTTATGGTAGCGGACATTCCCGGTTTAATTGAAGGCGCTCATAAAGGGAAAGGTTTAGGAGACCGATTCCTAAAACACGTTGAAAGAACTAAAATCATAGTTCATTTACTGGACATGGCCGATGAAACCGGCGTAGACCCTTTTAACGCTTACCAAATTCTAAATAATGAATTATCTTCATATAATCCCGATTTAGCAAAAAAAGAACATATTGTAGCGGCAAATAAAATGGATTTACCCGGAAGCGAAGAGAAACTGAAATTATTAAAGAAAAAAATTAAACAAAAAATTTTCCCTATTTCCTGCGAAGACGGCAGGGGAATAGATAAACTGCTTGAAGAAATAGCTAAAGTTTTATGGACAGAAAAAAGCTGATTAAAAAAAATATAAAGAAAGTAGTTGTAAAAATCGGAACGGCGCTTCTGACAACCGATACCCTGCATGTTAATAAAAAACAAATTGCAGAAATCTCCGCGCAAATAGCCGTGCTTCGCGAAAAAGGCTTTGACGTTATTTTGATAACTTCCGGCGCCATTGTAAGCGGCATGTCCAAGCTAAAACTAACCAAACGCCCAAGCGATTTACCTTTTTTACAATCATGCGCCGCTATTGGTCAAAGCCAGCTTATGAAAGTTTACGACGAGCATTTCGCGAAACACAACATAGTAACAGCACAGATTTTATTAACCGCCGATGACCTTTCTCAGAGAAAAAGATATTTAAACGCCAGAAATACCATTTTAACTCTTTTGAAGCACGAAGTGGTGCCTATTATCAATGAAAACGACACTGTAAGCGTGGAAGAAATAAAATTCGGCGATAACGACAGGCTGGCTGCTTTAACCGCTAATTTAATAGAAGCAGACATGCTAATACTTTTATCCGATGTGGAAGGCTTTTGTAATATAGACAAAGAAAATAAAGTAGGTAATCGGTTAAAAATCGTGGATAAAATAACGGCTCTGCACAAACAAATGGCTTGCGGTCCGGGACAGCATGGTACAGGCGGCATGGCAACTAAAGTAGAAGCCGCTAAAATTGCCGCCGATTCTGGTATTTATACTGTCATCGCGAACGGCAGAAAGACGGGTGTTCTTTTGGAAATTTTAGAAAAAAAAGACACCGGTACTTTATTCTTACCGGCGAATGATAAACTCGCGGCGCGCAAAAAATGGATAGCTTTTGGCATTAAACCCAAAGGAACAATAACCATAGACAACGGCGCTAAAGAGGCGCTTATTCATCAGGGAAAAAGTCTTTTGCCTGCCGGTATAAAAAATATTAGAGGAGATTTCAAATACGGGGATTCTATAATTTTAGCCGGAGAAAACGACAGAGAATTTGCCCGTGGAATCATAAGTTATTCTTCGGATGAACTCGAAAAAATAAAGGGAAAGAAAACTTCCGAAATAGAAAAAATACTGGGCTATAAATATTATGATGAAGTTGTGCACCGAAATAATTTAGTTTTATTGGACAGAGAGGAGTAAAAAAATGCCGCTTAGAAAAGATATTATCGATATCGCTAAAAGAGCCAAAGAAGCTTCTCATTTATTAAGATTAATTTCTTCCGGAGAAAAAAATAAAGCGCTGGCTTTAATGGCAGATGCTGTTTTAGATGACAAAAAGAAAATATTGGAAGCGAATAAAAAAGATATAAAAGCGGCTCAGGGTGCCGGTAAAAATAAAGCCTTTATAGACCGTCTTTTGTTGACTGAAGAAAGACTTAAAAGCATATCTACAGCCATTAAAGAAGTTATTGATTTACCTGACCCCACCGAAGAAATCGCGTCTTCATGGATCAGGCCTAACGGCTTAAAAATCGAAAAGGTAAGAGTTCCTATAGGAGTAATAGGAATAATATATGAATCCAGACCGAATGTTACCGCCGATTGCGCGGTTCTTTGCCTTAAATCCGGCAACGCGGCGGTGTTGAGAGGAGGCAGTTTATCTTTCAATTCAAACATGGCTATTTTTAAAGTTATTTCCCGTTGTGTAAAAGAAGCAGGGTTGCCATCCGATTGTATTCAAATGATTTCTACTACAGACCGCAAAGCGGTTGATTATTTACTGGCACAAAGTGATTATGTTAATTTAATTATTCCAAGAGGCGGTGAATCTCTGATAAAAGAAATATCCCGTAAATCACGTGTGCCGGTAATCAAACACGCCAAGGGATTGTGTCATATATATGTGGATGAAGACGCGGATCTTAATATGGCGGAAAATATCATTTTTAACGCCAAAACGCAAAGACCGAGTGTGTGTAACGCCGTAGAAACGCTTTTGGTTCACAAAGATATAGCCGCCCGTTTTATCCCTCATTTTTGTAAAAAATTTAAAGAAGCGGGTGTGGAGATAAGAGGTTGTGAAATTACACGCAAACTGGCGGAAAACATTAAACCGGCCCAAGCTAAAGATTGGGACACCGAATACCTTGATTTGATTTTGTCGGTAAAGGTGGTTGATTCTCTGAAAGAAGCGGCGGCACACATAAAAAAGTATTCATCCGGCCTTGCCGAAGCTATAATTACGGAAAGTTATACCAATGCCGCGAAGTTTTTGAAAGAAGTTGATTCAGCCTGTGTTTACGTGAACGCCTCAACGCGTTTTACCGACGGGAATCAATTCGGACTGGGAGCGGAAATAGGTATCAGCACTGATAAAATTCATGCACGGGGACCGGTGGGATTAAGGGAATTGACAATTCATAAATACGTTGTCTATGGCAGCGGACAGGTGAGAGAGTAAATATGAAAATCGGTATACTCGGCGGTACTTTTAATCCGCCTCATACAGGACATTTGATTTTAGCCGAAGGCGTAAAAGAAAAATTAAAACTGGAAAAAATAATATTCGTTCCCGCCAATATTCCGCCTTTGAAAGAAGAAAAGGAATTGATAGACGCTAAAATCAGGCTGAAAATGATTAATTTATCCATTAAAGGCAATAAACATTTCGCGTCTTCAAAAATAGAAATAGAAAGAAAAGGGGTGTCTTATACCTTTGAAACTATAAAGAAAATAAAAGAAACTTTCGGCGTAAATTCGCGATTGTTTTTTATAGCCGGTTCCGACGTATTGGAAAACATCAATTTATGGAAAAACAAGGAAGAGCTTTTTAAACTATCAACTTTTATCGCGGTTACCAGGAAAGGTTTTAAAATGCCTTCATCACTGCCGCAAAACATAGAAACGCTGGAAATGAACACCATTGAAATTTCTTCCAGCCAAATAAGAGAAAAAATAAAAAACGGTGAAAGCATCCGGTATCTGGTTTGCGAACCGGTCAGGCTTATTATAGAACGCAAAAAACTATATTTAACATAAAGAATAATGGCTATGGAAAAATTTCATATTTTCGTTATACCTTTTATAATTATTATTTTGTTTTTGATATTTTTATCAGCCTTTCTTTCGGGAAGCGAAACTGCCTTCATCGGTTTGAACCGTATCAGACTGCGCAATCTTATTTCAAAGGGAAACGATAAAGCAAAAATTGTCGGCGGGCTGATGCAAAATATGGATAAACTCATCACAACCATTCTTATAAGTAATAATTTCGTTAATGTAAGCATATCTTCCATTGTTACCGCGATTTTTATTTTTTATTTCGGCCCGCGGTTTGGAGTTGTACTGGCAACCGTTATTACCACCGTTGTTATTCTTATTTTTGGCGAAATCACCCCTAAAATTTTTGCTTCATCGCGTTCTGAAAAAGTTTCCTTGGCAGTGGGCGGAATATTGAAGGAAATGGTAAAATTCATGTCCCCCCTATCAAATTTATTTTCTACAGTAAGTAAAAAAATTATAACTTTATTCGGCGGACAACCGACAAAAAGAAGCCCTCTGATAACCGAAGAAGAGATAAAACTAATGATTGAAATCGGCCGCGAGGAAGGCATTTTACTTGAAAAAGAAAAAGAAATGCTTCATCGTATCTTTAAATTCGGTGATACAAAAGTCTTTGAAGTCATGATACCAAAAGAAAAAATAAGCGGTATCGATGTAAATTCCAGCATGGATGATTTGCTTAAATTAACTATTAAAGAAAATTATTCAAGAATGCCGGTTTATGATAAAATTTTGGATAATATCGTCGGTGTTGTTTATGTTAAAGATTTAATTCGCGTTCAGAAAGAAGGGAAGGTTTTAGAAATCAAAGAATTACTGCACCCTGCTTTTATCTGCGATCCCGAAAAAAGAGTTATTGATTTACTGAGAGATTTTCAGCGAAAACACATTCACATGTCTATCGTCATCAGGGAAGGACAAACAAAAGGCATTGTTACACTTGAAGATTTACTTGAAGAAATCGTGGGAGAGATAGAAGATGAATACGAAGATTAAAATAGAAGAAAGTTTATCAAATACAGTGGTTAAATTAAATAAAAAAATTTTATTTTTATACGCTTCTTCAGGTTCTGGACATCAGAAAGCCGCGCAGGCAATAAAAGAAGCTCTGCTCGCTCAAATTCAGGACATCGAAATGATGGACATCGAAGCCTTGAAATTTTCTCATCCGAATTTAAGTAAAGCAGTTCATCATGTCTATATGATTTTAGTTACCGGTTTGAGCGGTTTTTATGACTTTTTATGGGATAACATTGCTATCGAAAAAAGAATCGCGTGGCTCAGAAAGATAATTAACGAAAAAAGCCTGGATAAATTCGAAGAGCTTTTTAATTCTTTTCCAGCCCAAATAGCGGTTTGCACCCAGGCTTTACCATGTGGATTTCTTTCAACTTTGAAGGCAAAAAGAGGTTTTGATTTTAAATTGATAGCTGTAATCACTGATTACGACGTTCACGCGTATTGGCTTTATAAAAACGTGGATATCTATTGCGTGCCTACCATTTTGGCAAAAGATAAACTTATTAGTAGAGGCATTCCCGCCGAAAAAATAAAAATAACCGGCATTCCTGTAAGACTGCAATTCGGACTACTAAAAGAAAACATAGAAATCGCGAAACAACAAATAGGTATCAATCACGCGTTGAAGTCTGTATTGATTATGGGGGGCAGTTACGGAATCGGTCCTGTTAATCAAATAATAGAAAATCTCGATAAAACTAAAGAAGATTTTACCATGCTTGTAGTTACAGGCAATAATAAAAAACTTTATCAAAGTTTGCAGAAAGAAATCAAAAAAGTCAAAAAGGACGTTAAGTTATTTGGTTACACCGAAGATTTGGCGAAATTAATGCAGGCCTCAGATGTTTTAATTACCAAACCCGGCGGGATTACAGTCAGCGAAGCGCTCTGCTTTGGAACACCGATGATAATTACCAGAGGGATTAGAGGACAGGAGTCGGCTAACTTCAATTATCTGACAAAAGAAGGAGCGGCTATAGGCGTAAATAATCCTGCTGATATCGCTAAGGAATTTATCAACTTAGTGCGCAATCAGGCGCGGCTCGAAGCTATGCGAAAAAATGCCCTTAGAATTTCACACCCCGGCGCGGCCATGAAAGTAAGCCAACTGATAAAAAGCTTTTTGAAATACAGCCCCGCGGATAAAACTGTGACACCGCCATAACCCAGTTGAGATTGACATTCAATAGGCTCTATGGTAGAATTTAAGCCATAACAAAAAGGAGGTATTTTAATGAAAGGTTATTGCGTGAAGTGCAAAGACAAGAAGGAAATGAAAGATACTCAGGAAGTGACTATGAAAAACGGAAGAAATGCCATGAAAGGAAAATGTCCGGACTGCGGCACATCGATGTTTTGTATTTTAGGTAAAAAATAAATCTTTTTACATCGTTGAAGTATAAAATTTTTGGAGGACCTTTAAAATTAGAGCTAATCAAAAAGCCTTACTCATTGCCGAGGCTTCTTTAGAAAAAAAAGGCGAAGATATTTTAATATTGGATATGCGTAAAGTATCCAGTATTGGCGATTTTTTTGTTATTTGCAGTGTGCCTTCCGACAGACGTGCAAAAGCGATAACAGATAATATCACAGAAAAGTTGGAAGAAAAAAATGTACCGGTTTTGAGAACGGACGGTTATAAACATGGTTTGTGGACCGTTGTCGATTGTGGAGACGTCATAGCGCATGTTTTCAGAAAAGACCTAAGAGATTTTTATAAATTGGAAAAATTGTGGGCTGACGTTCCGCAAAAGCGTATTGAATAAAATCTACCTGCCGTTTTCATTTTTAACAACTAAACAACTAGTTTTACGTTAAAATAAAAACGGTAGGTAGTATTTTTTTATCCACTTTCACAGAATACCACGGGTTTGTCCGTGGATGAATAATAATATTGTTGCGGCGGATGTTCGCGAGGAAAATCTATATGGGGCGGATCGCTTTGTGGTGAATAAATTTAGAACGGACCACAGGTTTATCCGTAGAACTCCATGTCGATTTTTCCCTACCTGAAAAAGTTTTTAATAAAATAGTCAGGCTTGCAAAAAAACAGTTTTTTATAAAAGTCTTTAAAAAAATAGGATCGACATAAAGTGGACGAAAAAATATTAGAGCTCATCAAAAAAGCGGTTAAGAAAAATAAAGAACGGTTTGATTTAAAAGAAATCCCGCTTATCGAAATCGAAATTCCTCCGGATTCCAAACTCGGAGATATTTCAACTAATATCGCTCTAAAAATCGCCCGTCAGACCCGTAAAAATTTAGGCGAAATAGCTCAAACTCTTATCAATGATTTTAATGCCGGACTTCGCGATTTCGCGCTTAATCAGGATATCGAAAAGATAGAATTAAAAAACGGTTTTATAAACTTTTTCCTAAGCAGAAGCGCTTATTACAAGATTTTGCTTAATATAAAAAAAGAGGGCAACCGCTATGGACGCAGTAATACAGGGCGAAGGAAAAAAGTTTTATTGGAATTTGTGAGCGCCAATCCCACCGGCCCCTTAAGCGTAGCGCACGGCAGGCAGGCGGCTTTAGGCGAAGGGATAGCCGGCATATTAAAGTTTTTGAATTTTTCGGTACAGAAAGAATATTACGTCAACGATGAAGGCCGGCAAATAGAACTTTTGGGAGAATCCGTGAAAGCACGCTGTATGGAATTAAGCCAAGAAAGCGGCTTTGAATTTCCGGCGGACGGGTATAAAGGACAATATGTTTATTCTATTGCCGAAGAAATGCTCGGTAAATACAAAAAAGATTTTTTGAAAGGAAAAGACAAAACTTTCTTTTCCCAATATGCCATTAATTTCATCCTTGCTCTGATTGAATCCGACCTTGAATTGTTCGGTGTGCGTTTCGATAACTGGTTTCATCAATCAACTCTTTCAAAGCATGCAAAAGAAGAAAAGGTTTTGGCTTATCTTAAAAAACAAGGGCATATTTATGAAAAAGAAGGGGCTGTTTGGTTTAAATCATCAACTTTCGGAGACGATAAAGACCGTGTATTGATTAAAAACGATGGTTCTTTTACCTATCTTACCCCCGACATCGCGTATCACAAAGAAAAGAAACAACGAAAATTTGAATGGATGATAAATATATGGGGACCGGATCATCACGGTTATATTCCCCGGCTTAAAGCCGCTTGCTCGGCTTTGGGCGTAAAAGACGGTGTCTTACAGGTTATCATAGCGCAGTTATGCACTCTTTTATCAGAGGGAAAACCCCTAAAAATGTCTACCAGAGAAGGAGAATTTGTAACTTTACGGCAGGTTATCGAAGATGTAGGTAAAGACGCGGCTAAATTTTTCTTTTTAATGAGACGGGCCAGTTCACATCTTGATTTCGATCTCGAATTGGCCAAAAAAAAGAGCCTCGAAAATCCTATTTATTACATTCAATACGCGCACGCCAGAATATGCAGTATCATGGAATTCAAGCAGGAAAAAAAGATTAAACTCAACAAACTTGATTTAAATTATTTAAACGAACATGAGGAATTAGAACTTGTCAGAACGTTGAGATTGTTTCCTTCGACATTAATCAATATATCACGCTCTTTAGAGCCTTACACTTTAACCCTTTACCTGAGAAATTTAGCCGGTCTTTTTCACACCTTTTATCAAAAACACAGGGTAGTCATAAGCGACGACCTTGAATTGACCGCCGCCAGAATTCTGCTCATAGACTGTACGCGTATAGTAATCGCCAACGGTCTGTCGCTTTTAGGAATAAGCGCTCCCCGCAAAATGTAATTTTACCTTTTAACCAAAAACCCGTTTCGATAACGACAATATCCGCTGGTTTTTATACTTTACAAAATAATGCCAAAACTATATAATAAAAACAATATTTATACACTTAAATTTATATATAATATATAAAAAAGGAGACTACTAATGCTTAAAGAAAAGGTTAAGGAAAAAGAGGTTTTTCAGAAAGACAATCCCCTCTCGGAACGTAAAAAAGCCCTTGAATTAGCTTTATTGCAGATAGAAAAGCAATTCGGTAAAGGGTCTATAATGAAACTCGGACAGCATACAAAAATTCAGGTTGAGGTAATACCTTCGGGTTCGCTTTCTCTCGATTTCGCGCTTGGAGTAGGCGGTATACCCCGTGGCAGAGTAATTGAAATTTTCGGTCCGGAATCTTCCGGCAAAACTACTTTAACGCTGAGTCTAATCAGAGAAGCTCAATTAAAAGGCGGCGTAGCCGCTTTCATTGACGCGGAACACGCCTTCGATGCCTCTTACGCGAAGAAAATCGGCGTTAATCTTGATGATCTTCTGATGTCCCAGCCGGATACAGGAGAACAGGCCTTGGAAATCACGGATACGCTTGTCAGAAGCAATGCCGTGGACATTATCATAATTGACTCCGTAGCAGCTTTAACTCCACGGGCCGAAATCGAAGGAGAAATGGGACAATCACAAATCGGGCTTCAGGCAAGACTTATGTCACAGGCTCTGAGAAAATTAACCGCTATAATCAGCAAATCAAAGACCAGTGTAGTCTTTATAAATCAGCTAAGAGAAAAAATAGGCGTTATGTTTGGTTCACCTGAAACTACCCCTGGGGGAAGAGCGCTTAAGTTTTATTGTTCCATCAGAATAGATTTGAGACGCATAGGATCTATAAAACAGGGAGAAAATATCATCGGAAACCTGGTGCGCGCCAAAGTCGTTAAAAATAAAGTCGCGCCGCCTTTTAAGCAGGCTGAATTTGATATTATGTATGATGAAGGCATTTCCCGTTCCGGATGTATACTTGATATGGCTGTTGACAAAGAAATAGTTAAAAAATCGGGCTCATGGTACCTGTTGGATGAACAAAAACTTGGACAAGGCAGGGAAACCGCGAAACAATTTCTAAGAGAAAATAGAAAAATTTTAGAAGAGCTTGAAATAAAACTAAGAGCTCTTGAAAACGCGCCCAAAGAAGAAAAAAAATAAAAACGTGCCTGCAAAAGAAGATTTTGAAAAAGCTTTCAACTACGCACTGCGCTTATTGAACTTAAGACAACGCAGTGAAAAAGAACTGAATGATAAATTCGCGCGAAAGGGTTATTCACGGACTCTAAATGATAAATTGATAAGAGAGTTAAAAAAAACGAATCTTATCAATGACATTGAATTCGCGCGCGCGTGGGTAAACACAAGAATGCTTCTTAAGCCTTCTGGGGTTTTTAAATTAAAACGAGAGTTAGTAATCAAAGGAATCAATACCGAAATAATAGAAACAACCATCGAAGAACTTAAAAACAACTATGATTTAAAAAAAACAGCGTTTGAACTTGCCGAAAGGAAAAAACATACTTTAAAAAACAAAGACCGGCAAAAAGCAAAGAAAAATATTTATGATTATTTGAGACGGAGAGGATTTTCAGGAGAGATAATTTTTCCCGTCTTGAACAAACTTTTTAAATCAGACGATACATTGGATATAGACGAAAACAATTAAGAGCAAATTCCCATAAATTAGAACAGGAATAAAAGTAGGGACAGGTCGAGACATGTCCAATAAATTTTAAATATGAAGACGGATATTTTAAGAGAGACATACCTTTCTTTTTTCCAAAATAAAGACCATAAACTTGTTGGAAGTTCTTCACTTGCTCCCGAAGATGACCCCACACTGCTTTTTACAGGCGCGGGGATGAATCAGTTTAAAGAACAATTTAGAGGCAATGTCGGAGATTTCAGAAGAGCGGTAACCTGCCAGAAATGTCTTAGAACCGATGACCTTGAAAAAGTAGGCAAAACTCCCGCCCATCATACTTTTTTCGAAATGCTCGGGAATTTTTCATTTGGAAACTATTTCAAGAGAGAAGCTATTTTCTGGGCGTGG
Source organism: Candidatus Omnitrophota bacterium (assembly GCA_043822625.1). Taxonomy (GTDB): domain Bacteria; phylum Omnitrophota; class Gorgyraeia; order DAOVKU01; family DAOVKU01; genus JBDRBQ01. The sequence goes on from JBDRBQ010000067.1 coordinate 11,080, forward strand.
GAATTTTTGACAGAGGAATTAAAAATCGATCAAGAAAAACTCTGGATTTCGGTTTATAAAGACGACGTGGAAGCTTTCGATATATGGCACAAAGAAATAGGCGTGCCGGAGAAAAGAATAGTAAAATTAGGAGAAGTAGACAATTTCTGGCCGTCCGACGCCATCAAAAAAGGGCCGAACGGGCCCTGCGGACCTTGCTCTGAAATTTTTTATGACCAGGGCAGTGATAAAGGATGCAAAAAAAGTGATTGCTCTCCGGCCTGTGATTGCCGGCGTTTTGTGGAAATATGGAATCTGGTTTTTACCCAATTCGAAAGAAAAGAAGGGGCTAAATTAGATCCCCTGCCCAATAAAAATATAGACACCGGCATGGGGCTTGAGAGAATGGCCTCTGTTTTACAGGGAGTATCAACTAATTTCGAGATAGATATTTTAATGCCTGTTTTAAATTTTATCTGCGCCGAGGTCAATACCGATTATAAAACTCTTACAAAAAAAGAAGATGTTTATTGTATATGCGACCACGTTCGCGCGGTCGTTTTCGCGATATGCGAAAATATCCTGCCCTCTAACGAAGAACGCGGATACGTGATAAGAAAAATTATAAGAAAAGCCTCCATGCACGCGCGCAATTTAAGTAAAACACGGGGGCCGTTTTTGCATAAAATCGTACCGGTTATCGCCCAAAGCATGGGAAAACATTACCCCGAACTTAAAATGAGACAGGACACCATAAGCCGGATAATATTAGCCGAAGAAAAACGCTTCGCCGAAATTCTGGAAAATTCAGAGAAAATGGTCGAAACTAAATTTTCTTCAGGACAAAAAATCGATACCGGAAAAGCCGCGTTCGAACTTTACGATACTTTCGGCACGCCCATAGAAGTCACAAAAGAAATAGTAAAAAGACTTTTCACCCTCGAAATAGACGAAGAGAGTTTTAATAATTACATGTCTCATCAGAAAAATCTTTCAAGGGCCGGCAGTCAGATGAAAGGGGACGTGTTCGCCGAAGGCACAAAAGTTTTAAGCGGCATACCAAAAACAGATTTCAAAGGCTATGCAACTTTAGAAACAGAGGCAAAAATTATCCTGATTGCCGAAGGCGACGAAAAAAAAGAAAAGGCCCAAGGCAAAGGAAAATTTTCTCTTATTCTCGACAAGACACCTTTTTACGCGCAAAAAGGCGGACAAGCTCCCGATAAAGGAATAATCGAAACCAAAGACGGCGCGGTTTTTAAAGTGGAAGACACAAAAGCTTATAATGATATAGTTTTACATGAAGGATTCATTGAAAAAGGCGTAATTAACAACAATTCAGACATAAAGGCAATAGTAAATAAAGAACGCCGCAAAGCAATCGCTAAACATCACACAGCAACACATCTGCTTCAAAGCGCTTTGAGAAAAATTTTAGGCGCGCATGTGGAACAGGCCGGTTCTTTCGTGGACGAAGACAGACTGCGCTTCGATTTCACGCATTTTAAAGGTTTAAGCGATGGGCAATTACTGGAAATAGAAAATACCGTCAATGAATATATAAAAAATAACTATAAAATCGAAGTACAAACTTTAGATAAAAAAGAAGCCATGAAATTAGGCGCTCTGGCTTTATTCGGAGAAAAATACGAAGATACTGTCAGGGTAATTATCATCGACGATATAAGCAAAGAATTCTGCGGGGGAACACATCTAAACTATACAGGCGAAGCAGAGCTGTTTAAAATAAAAAAAGAAAGTGCTGTTTCGGCAGGAGTACGCAGGATAGAAGCCGTTTGCGGTAAAAGCGCTTTAAAAGAAGAGGCAAAAGAACAGGCTGAATTAGATGAACTCGCGCGCTGGTTTTCGGCTAAAAGCGGAAATATAATACCAAAATTGACACAGGCAGAAGAAAAAATAAAAGAACTTGAAAAAAAACTGACTAGCCTCAGAGATAAAGGCATAAACGATTATATCCCCACGTTCAAAGAAAAAGCGTTAAAAATGGCAGATACTATAGTAATAATCAAAAACTTTTCGGATATTTCGTCTGATTCGGTAAGAAATATTTGCGATAAATTAAAAGAGCAGGTAGATTCTTACGCGGCGGTTTTTATTTCCAAACTCGAAGATAAAATAAGTTTAATTGTTTCTCTTTCTAAGGATAACGTAACTAAAGGCCTGAACGCCAACGTTTTAGTGAAGGAAATAAGTAAACTTTTAAACGGTTCCGGCGGCGGCAGGCCGGATTTCGCGCAGGCCGGAGCCAGAAACAACGGTAAACTGGAAGAAGTTATTTCCGGTTTACCCGAAATGATGAAGGGGTATATAAAGTGAGAGTAATCAAATATTCTAAAAGCGCGCTGGAAAAAATATATAACCGGCAGAACAAAAGCAAAAGAGGCATAGAAAGCAAAGTAAGAAAAATCGTAGAAGACGTGAGAAGCCACGGAGACGAAGCCCTTATAAAATACACCCAGAAATTCGACGGGTTAAAATTGACACCAAGACAAATAAGAGTCGGTGAAAACGAAATAAACGCGTCGTACCAGAATATACCGCCGAAATTTATAGATACTCTTAAAATTGCCATAGACAACATAAATAAGTTCTATAAAAAACAACTCAAGAAATCATGGAAAATAAAAGACACTGACGGTGTCAGCCTTATGCAAAGATACCAGCCTCTGGAAAGAGTAGGTATATATATTCCCGCGGGAAGCGCTCCTTTGGTATCGAGTGTTTACATGACCGTAACTTTAGCAAAACTCGCGGGGGTAAAAGAAATAGTTTTGGCTACACCGCCTAATAAATTTAAAACCGTCGACCCCTATATTTTAGCGGTCGCGAACCTGCTTGAAGTAAAAGAAATTTATAAAATAGGCGGCGCTCAGGCAATCGCGGCTTTAGCTTTCGGAACTAAAATTATTCCCAAAGTGGACAAAATCGTGGGCGCAGGTAATATGTATGTTGCCGAGGCGAAAAGACAGGTTTACGGCTACGTGGACATCGATATGGTTGCCGGCCCAAGCGAAGTCGTAGTAATAGCCAATCAATACAGCAACCCTGAATTCGTGAAAGCGGATCTATTGGCTCAAAGCGAACATTTTATGGGAAGTTCATTTTTAGTAACAACTTCTAAGACTTTGATAAACACTTTAAAAAAAGAAAATCTTACAGGCGTAACAGCCATTAAAGTAAAAAATTTACAGGAAGCCGTAGAGATAACGAACCGTATAGCGCCGGAGCATCTTCAGATTATGATTAAAAGCCCGAATGCAATTCTTAAAGAAATCAAAAACGCGGGCGCGATTTTCTTAGGCGCTTATACACCGACTGCCGTAGGGGATTATATCGCCGGGCCTTCGCACGTGCTTCCGACGGGAGGCACAGCCAGATTTTTTTCAGGCCTGAACTTAGCCGATTTTTATAAAAGCATGCACATAATATCATATTCAAAAAAAGCGCTTGAGAAAGTATGCGAACCGATAAAAGCCATATCATCTCTGGAAGGTCTTGAAAAACACAAACAGTCAATAGAGGTGAGATTTAAATAAATACAAATAGGGTAGGGACAACCCTTGCGGTTGTCCGTATATATATCATATATATCATGGGCGGAGGCCGTGCCTGTGGCAGGCAAGCCAGCCCATACACGAGTAATGGGAGACAAACAAATGCAAAGAAAAATTTCTATCAAACGTAAGACAAACGAAGTTGATATCACCGGCAGTTTAAATATAGACGGAAGCGGAAAATCAAAAGTAAAAACCGGCATTGATTTTCTCGACCACATGCTGACGCTTTTTTCCTTCTTCGGATTTTTTGATTTGGAAATAGAAGCTGTTGGCGACTTATCACACCACGCCAATGAAGATGTGGCTATCGCTATAGGTAAAGCGTTCGGGCAGGCTTTGGGCGAAGGTGTAGGAATTAAAAGATACGGTTTCGCGTTTTGCCCCATGGATAAAAGTTTATCTCGGTGCGTAATAGATATTAGCGGCAGACCGTCGGTTAGCGTTGTAGGTAAGCAAGTAAAAACCAATGCTATTGATACAACTTTGGAATTCACAGCCATCGATCCCACTTTAAATTATAGTCTTGAAGAAGCAAAACATTTTTTAGAAGCGTTCGCAAATTCCGCAAAAATCACTATCAATATAGAAGCTCAGTTTGACGGAGATTTACACCATTTTCTGGAAGCCATCTTTAAATCCTTCGGACTCGCGCTGGACATGGCGACACAAATAGACCATAGGCGCGAAGGCGTTACATCAACCAAAGGTGTCCTTGATTTATGATAGCTATTGTTGATTATGGAATGGGCAATTTAGGCAGTGTAAAAAAAGCCTTTGATTTTCTGGGCGCGAAATCTAAAGTTACGGATAAAGCAAGCGTTATTTTAAGCGCGGAAAAAATAGTTTTTCCCGGTGTAGGCGGGTTTCGCGACGCCATGGAAGAACTTGATAAAAGGCAGATAACAGAAGTTTTAAAAAAAGAAATAGCGAACAAAAAACCGTTTCTTGGTTTATGCCTTGGGGTACAGCTTCTTTTTGAAGAAAGCGAAGAAGCCCCGGGAGTAAAAGGATTAGCTGTATTTAAAGGCAACGCAACAAAGTTTCAGGCTTCCCGCGGTTTCAAAGTTCCCCAGATAGGATGGAACGAATTAAACATTACAGCTCAGGGCAAAAAATGCCCTTTTCTTAAAGGTATAGAAAACGGCACTTTTGTATATTTTGTGCATTCTTACTATGTCGAGCCGGAAGATAAAAAAATAACCGCGGCAACGTCGGATTACAAAAAAAAGTTTACCGCGTGCGTGTGGAAAGACAACGTCTTTGCCTGCCAGTTTCATCCGGAGAAAAGTCAAAAAGCAGGCTTAAAGATTTTGGAAAATTTTTGTAATTTATAAAGTAGGGACACAGTGTGCTGTGTCCGTAATAAAGAGTAATAAAAATTCAAAAGAATAAGTATAGGGTGAAAACATGATTATCATAGCGGCAGTAGATATAAAAGATGGAAAAGCGGTAAGATTAACAGGCGGTGATTTTAAAAAAGATAAAATTTATTTCGATAATCCGGTTGACGCGGCCATGTTGTGGAAATCGCAGGGCATACAATACCTGCACGTCGTTGATTTGGAAGGAGCGGCACTTGGACGTTTGAAAAATTTCAAGAGTATAGAAACTATATGCAAAGCCATGAATATGCCCGTTGAAGTCGGCGGCGGAGTAAGAACAGAAGATGACATCCGCAAAGTTTTATCCGCCGGCGCTAAAAGAGCGGTGCTCGGAACAACCGCGGCCACAGACAAAGATTATCTTAAAAAACTGATAAAAAAATTCAAAGCGAAAATAATTGTCAGCATAGACGCCGTTGACGGTAAAGTCGCGGTTAAAGGATGGAAAGATAAACTAAAAATAGAAGCGCTTGATTTTATAAAAGAATTAAAATCTTTCGGCATGGAAAACATAATTTATACCGACATAAAACGAGACGGAACGCTTAAAGGCGTCAGAACCGAAATAGCCGAAAAAATATTAAAAAAGACAAAAGTTAATCTTATCTTCGGCGGCGGAATTTCAAGCATAGACGACATCATCAGCCTTAAAAAACTGGAAAAATACGGCCTTTCGGGAGTCATCATAGGCAAAGCTCTTTACGAAGGAAAAATAGATTTAAGAAAAGCGATTAAGATAGCATTGGAATAGATAGTATATGGTGAATGGTTTAATCGTTTAATGGTGAATAGTATCGGTTTTGAATTTTTGTCATTTTTGCGTTAAAACGTCATGCTGAGTATAACGAAGCATCTCAATAAGAAGATTCTTCTTCGCCTATGGCGAATCAGAATGACGATAAAAACTATTCACCATTCACCATTCACTATTAAACTATTTACTATTAATATATAATATCGCCCCCGTAGTTCAACGGATAGAGCGCTAGCCTCCGAAGCTAGATGTGCAGGTTCGATTCCTGCCGGGGGCACCAAAGGAATCGAACCTAAAAGGGGATTTTAAGGGGAAAGATAGTTTCCCCTTATCGGCGCACTGGGACTTCCTGCGGAAGAAAGGAAAATATTAAAAGGAAAACCCGCCTACCGGCAGGCAGGCATCAGGTTTTCCTTTTAAAGAGCGAAGCGACAGGTTTGGCTCCTGCCGGGGGCACCAAAAAACAGTAGATAGTAGTTAGTGAATAGTTGATAGTTTAATTTAATATATGTGTCATTCCCCACCCCGATAAATTGTTTTCATAGTCATCGGGATAAACTCCGGCGGGGAATCCAGAGTTTTTTGAATCGGGAATAGAATAAACTATGTGGACATGTCACGACCTGTCCGATACAACATATTAAAGATTTCAACTGATTACCGACTACTCATAACTGAAAACTATTTTTTTAAATTGAATACGTTGTACACTATGCGCTATGCGCTTCGCTCTATGCTTTAAAGGAAATAAATGCTGGCAAAAAGAATAATTCCATGTTTGGACGTAAATAAAGGCAGGGTCGTTAAGGGAATAAAATTCCTTAATCTGAAAGACGCCGGAGATCCTGTTGACGCGGCTATCGCTTATGATAAAGCAGGTGCCGATGAATTGGTTTTTCTCGACATTACCGCCTCAAGTGAGAAAAGAAATATTATGCTTGAAGTAGTTACAAAAGTAGCCGAGCAAATATTTATCCCTTTTACCGTTGGCGGCGGCATAAGAACTATCGAAGATATCAGAAGATTGCTTACAGCAGGCTGTGATAAGGTTTCCATGAATACCGCCTGCGTGAAAAATCCTGATTTAATTAAGAATTCTTCAGCGCGCTTCGGAAGCCAGTGTATAGTGGTGGCTATTGACGCGAAGCTTCAAATCCCTCCGGTGGTGGAAAAGGGGACTCCCTCCTTTATTAAAGGAGGGCAGGGGAGGATTTCTCTTAAGAAAAAGCAGGCGATTAAAACTGATAAAATTTGGGAAGTTTTTATCCACGGCGGACGCACCCCTACAGGCATAGACGCGGTCTGGTGGGCAAAGAAAGCGGCGGAACTCGGAGCCGGAGAAATTCTTTTAACCAGCATGGATTTTGACGGTACTGAAGCAGGTTACGACATAGAACTTACTAAAAAAGTCTCAGAAGCCGTTAATATTCCGGTAATCGCTTCCGGAGGTGCGGGTAAACCAAAACATCTTTACGACGTATTAACCGGCGGAAAAGCAGACGCCGCGTTGTGCGCGTCTATCTTTCATTATAAGAAACATACTGTGGCGGAAGTAAAAAAATATCTCAAAAGAAAAGGAGTTGTGGTAAGATTATGAAGTTAGAACTTAAATTCAATCAGGACGGTCTCGTGCCTGCTATTGTGCAGGATTACAAAACCGGAGAAGTGCTTATGCTGGCATACATGAATCAGGCGGCTTTTGAAGAAACAGTACGTGTTAAAAAGGGCGTTTTCTTTTCCCGTTCACGACAGAAAATGTGGCTTAAAGGAGAATCCTCCGGTCATGTTCAGGAAGTAAAAGAAATTTTTATAGACTGCGATAAAGACGCCGTTTTATTAAAAGTAGAACAAACAGGGGGCGCGTGCCATACCGGTTTTTATTCCTGTTTTTACAGGCAGTACGACCCTGAAACCGGAGAATTAAAGGAAACCGGTAAAAAGATTTTCGAACCCGGCGATATTTATAAGAAATAAAGGTGAACATGAATTTCTATCCTTCAAAAGAAGAATTTGTAAAATTATCTAAAAAGGGGAATTTAATTCCCGTATATACCGAAGTAGTGGCTGATATGCTGACACCTGCTTCGGCTTACCTAAAGATAAAAGACAAAAGCTGTTCTTATCTGCTTGAATCAGTAGAAGGGGAAGAAAAAATAGCCCGCTATTCTTTTATAGCCAATAATCCTTCGGTAATCATAAAAAGCCGCGGAAAAACAGTAGAAAAAATAACCAAAGAAGGCACTCAGATAATAGAAGCGGAAAAAGACCCGCTTGAAGAAATAAAAAAAATTCTTTCCCAGTATAAATTTGTTTCCGTGCCCGGCCTGCCGAGATTCTGCGGAGGCATGGTAGGTTATTTCTCTTACGACATGGTAAGATTTTTCGAACAACTGCCTGATAAAAATCCGGATGAATTGAATTTACCCGAAAGCTATTTCCTTTTAACAGATACCCTTTTAATATTCGACCACGTCAAACATAAAATACTTATAGTTTCCAACGCGCATATACAAGAAAGCCCTGAAACCGCGTATGACAAGGCAGTCGAAAACATAAAAACACTTTTAGAAAAACTAAACCGACCGTTATCCATTGAAATAAAAACAAGCGATTCGAAAGAAACAGCGCTGGACATTAAATCAAATTTCAGCTTTGATGAATTTTGTGACGCCGTTAAAAAAGCGAAAAGATACATACGTGAAGGAGATATTTTTCAGGTAGTCTTGAGCCAGCGTTTTGAAATAGATTTCGACGTAGAGCAGTTTGACATTTACCGCGCGTTGAGGAGTATCAATCCCTCGCCGTATATGTTTTTTATGGATTTCGGAGAATTTTCACTCATTGGCGCTTCTCCTGAAATAATGGTACGCTGTGAAGACGGAAAAGTAGAAGTGCGTCCCATAGCAGGCACAAGGCCCAGGGGCAAAAACGAAAAAGAAGATAAGAAATTCGCCGAAAGCTTAATGCGTTCCCGAAAAGAAAGAGCCGAGCATCTCATGCTTGTGGATTTAGGCAGAAACGATATCGGCAGGGTAAGCGATTACGGTTCGGTAAAAGTACCTGAATTTATGATAATAGAAAAATATTCGCATGTAATGCACATCGTCAGCGACTGCGTAGGAAAATTAAAAAAAGGTAAAGATTCATTTGATGTGCTCAGGGCGGCATTGCCGGCGGGAACAGTCAGCGGTTCTCCCAAAATAAGAGCTATGGAAATTATAGACGAGCTTGAAAATACAAGGCGCGGACCTTACGCCGGATGCGTGGGATATTTCAGTTTCTCGGGAAATTTCGATTCCTGCATAACCATTCGAACCATCGTCACTAAAAATAAACAGGCCTTCATACAGGCAGGGGCGGGTATAGTTGCCGATTCTAACCCCGCCAAAGAATATCAGGAAACACAAAATAAGGCGAAAGCTTTGGTAAAAGCCATAGAACTGGCAAAAAAAGGATTTTGAAGAAATGCCGAAGAAAAAGATAATTTTGACCCGGCACGCTCAGGAAAGAATGCTTAAACGGAATGTTACCCTCGAAGACATAAGACAAACTTTAGAACACGCTACTTATATGTCCACATTGAAAAGCGATAATACTCAGGAATTTAGAAGAAAATCCGGCGACAAAGAAAATTATGTAGTGGTAGAAAAACAAAAGGGAAAAATGATTATAATAACAGTGGGGTGGTCGTAATGAGAAAAAAAACCGTTAGTATTAAGACAAAAAAACTTGTTTCGTTTTCTTTCGATGCTTTAGCAAAAGCTATTTACATTGGATTTTCAAATGAAGCTGTCGAAAAAACCGTCCGCAAAACACCGTCTTTCTTTATCGATTATGATAAGAAAGGAGAAGTGGTAGGTATAGAAATAATCCGTGTGCAAAAAGTGCAAACAGCCATAAAAAAAATAGTCGCGGACGCGGAAAATAATTTGCCGCTTTCAGTAAGAAGGCAAATGGACAATTATCTCCAACCTTCTTTAAATGCTTAAGCAATGAGGTTTAAAAAATGATTCTGGTAATTGATAACTATGATTCTTTTACTTACAATTTGGTGCAGTATCTTGGAGAACTCGGACAGAAAATAAAAGTTTTCCGCAACGATAAAATATCCGTTGCCGAAATTAAACGGCTCAAACCGTCTTTTATCGTTATATCACCCGGACCCGGAACCCCGGAAGACGCAGGCATGTCTAACGACTGCATTAAAGAACTATATGATAAAATTCCTATTCTCGGCGTATGTCTGGGACATCAATGTATAGGACATTGCTTTGGTGCTAAAATTGTCAAAGCCAAAAATTTAATGCACGGTAAAACTTCTCTTATATATCATAACAAAAAAGATATATTCAAGGGCATTCCGTCACCATTCGAGGCCACACGTTATCATTCGCTCATAATAAAACCCTCGACTTTACCGAAAGAATTAATAGTAACCGCGCAAACAAAAGAAAAAGAAATCATGGGCGTGCGGCATAAAAAATTTCCGCTTTTCGGGGTGCAGTTTCATCCTGAATCTATATTAACCAGCGAAGGCAAAAATTTGTTGAAGAATTTTTTGAAGTTTAAAATTAATCGGAATAAAAAGCAGAATGAAACAATTTAAATCCCGAAAACAAAATCGGCTAAAAAATTATGATTATTCACACAATGGATATTACCTGCCTGCCGGCAGGCAGGTTTTGTAACGATATGCGCGCATAATAGGGAAAATATATTTGGTGCAATTATAAATAATGATAATTCTGTAGGGGCGCTGCTTGCCTGCGCCCATAATAATAATTCTGTCAAAATAGAATTAACCAGAATTGGTCAAATTATTAACAGTCAATGGAATAATATCCCAAATCAATATAAAAATATTGAAATCGATAAATTTATTATTATGCCGAATCATATTCATGGAATTGTGATTATTAATAATCGGGCGCAGGCAAGCAGCGCCCCTACACTATCTCAAATTATCCGTTCTTTTAAATCTAAAACAACTATGGAATATTTGAAGTATATTCACCAAAACAAATTAAATATTTCAGGTGAAATATGGCAACGCTCGTTTTATGATCATGTAATTAGGGATGAAGAATCTTTAGAGAAAGTTCGTGAATACATATTCAATAATCCTAAAACATGGGAAATGGACGAAAATAATATCGATAATTATTCTGTAAAGGTTCAGGCAAGCCTGAACCCTACAGGAAAATTCCTAACAAAATAAAATTTAAGGATTATTCATGATCATAAAAGAATCTATTTCAAAATTAATTGATAAGCAGGACTTAACACGGCAGGAAATGGAAGCCGTGATGAACGAAATCATGACAGGTGTTGCCACAGCCGCGCAAATCGGCGCTTTTCTGACAGCCTTAAGATTAAAAGGCGAAACCGTAGAAGAAATCACAGGCGCGGCAATTGTCATGCGCGAGAAAGCCGCTAAAATAGATTTAAAGGCTGAAAATAAAATCATCATAGATACCTGCGGGACAGGCGGAAGCGGTACAAATGCTTTTAATATTTCCACCACCTGCGCTTTTGTAGCGGCGGGAGCAGGCATTGTAGTAGCAAAACACGGGAATAAATCCGTATCGAGTCAATGCGGAAGCGCCGATGTGTTGCAAGCTCTGGGAATAAATATAAATTTAACTCCCGAAGAAGTAGGTGAATGCATCTCACAAACCGGTATCGGTTTTCTATACGCTCCGCTTTTTCACAGCGCCATGAAATACGCCATAGGCCCGAGAAGGGAAATAGGCATAAGAACTATTTTTAACGTCCTTGGACCGTTGACTAATCCGGCAGGCGCGAATCGTCAGGTACTGGGAGTTTATGACGAAAAACTATGCGAAGCGTTGGCTGGAGTTTTAAAAAATCTCGGCAGTAAACACGCCTTTGTGGTACACGGGCTTGACGGACTGGATGAAATTACTACCACCAATTCCACCAAAATAACGGAATTAAAAAATAACGAGATAAAAGTTTATCACATAAAACCTGAAGATTTCGGAATAAAGCCTGCTAAAGCGCAAGATTTAAGAGGCGGGGGCGTGCAAGAGAACGCCGAAATTATCCTAAATATATTAAAGGGTGCAAAAGGAGCAAAAAGAGATATTGTGCTTTTGAATACTGCCGCGGCTTTTGTTGCCGCTGATAAAGCGGAAAATTTAAAAGAAGGCCTTAAAATAGCCGCCCAATCCATAGACACAGGCAAAGCACTGGAGAAATTAGAAGCCTTGCGAAAAGCAAGTAATAAATAATTGTGACTTTAATTTTGTTTTGTGCAGTTAAAAATCTCCCCTCCCCCCCACATATGCCTCTTTAAAAAAGAGGGGGATATTAAAATTTCCCCCTTTGTAAAGGGGGACTAAGGGGGATTTTGAAAAGCTCGTTTACAATTTTAATAAATAATTTCGCGCAAGATAAATAAAATAATCAGTGCAATCAAAATCAATGTTTTTAAATTAGTTAAAAAAATGAACATTCTCGACACAATCGTAAAACAAAAAGAAAAAGAAATCGTTTCTTTGAAAAAGAAGAAGAACGATTTAATAGCCGCCTGTGAAAAGCCGGTAAAAATACTGAACTTCGAAGCAGCTGTTTCAAAACCCGGAAAACTGAATATTATCGGAGAAGTAAAACAGGCTTCACCTTCGGCAGGTGTTATAAAAAAAGTTTTTAATCCCGCGGAAATAGCCCGTATTTATAAAAGAAACGGTATTTCAGCAATAAGTGTTTTAACAGATGAGAATTTTTTCAAAGGCAAATTAGAATATATCGCTCTGGTAAAAAAAGCCGGCCTGCCTGTTCTAAGAAAAGATTTCATCATAAATAAAGTCCAAATTTACGAATCTTTATTAGCAGGATCTGACGCGATATTATTGATAGCCGCTATTCTTAGCGAAACAAAGTTAAAGAAATTTATAAAATTGACCCATCAGCTCAGAATGTCCGCTCTGGTCGAAACCCGTACAAAAGAAGAAGTTTTAAAAGCATTATCAGCCGGCGCGCGGATTATAGGCATAAACAACCGTGATTTAAAGAACTTTAAAATAGATTTAAAGACCACTGAAAAAATGCTTAAATATATTCCCAATGGGAAAATAGTGGTTTCAGAAAGCGGTCTTGAATACAAAAAAGATTTGCTATATATGAAAAAGTTAGGAGTAAACGCCGTCCTGATAGGCACGACTTTTATGAAAGCGGCGGATATGGGGAAAAAGATAAAATTATTAATAAAAGCAAAATAACAAGTCTGATAATTTGTCATAGGCGAAATAAAATGATGGAGGAATATATTATGGATAAGACTCTTTTAGAAAAGGCGTTAAAAATGTCACCTAACGAAAGAGTGGTATTTGCTGAGTTAATTCTTGCCAGCATTGATCATGAAGAAAAAGGAATTCGTGAAGCATGGATTGCCGAAGTAAAAAGCCGTATGAAAGCTGTTAAAAAAGGCAAAGCGAAATTATTGGATTTTGAAAGGTTATTCAATGAAGATTAGTATCCATGAGTTAGCGGCTAAAGAATTTAATGAAGCCATTGATTGGTATGAAAGTCAATCAAAAGGATTTGGGAAACGATTTAAAAAATTAGTACTGGAACAGCTCAAAAAGGTTAAAAAAAATCCCAAGTGGTTCCTGATAGAAGCTGATAATATATACAAAGCCTATATCCCCAAATTTCCATACAAAATATTATTTACATTGGATAAAAATCTGATTATTATATGGGCTATTTCTCATATGCATAGAAAGCCTTGGTATTGGCAATCGAGAATAAGCTAAATTAAGTATAAAGAAACCCTAAGGGAAAATTTACCATGTTTAAAGTAAAAATCTGCGGTATCACAAATGAAAAAGACGCGCTGGCGGCAGTGAAATTCGGGGCGGACGCGTTGGGTTTTATTTTTTACAAAAAAAGTCCGCGTTATATAGCACCCGCGAAATGCGCTAAGATTGCCGTGAAAATCAATCCTTTTGTGGTTAAAACAGGTGTTTTTGTGGATGAAAAAAAGGAAACGGTTCTGAAAATCCTAAAACAATGCCGTCTTCAGGCAGTTCAGTTTCACGGTAACGAAACACCTTCGTATTGCAATTTTTTCAGGAAACATGCTATAGTAATAAAGGCTTTTAATTTAAAAGACGAAGCCTCGCTTGAAAAAATAAAAAAATACAGCGTTGACGGGTATTTGGTAGATACCTATCATCCTGTCCTTAAAGGTGGAAGCGGTAAAGTATTCGACCTGAAATTAGCTTGTGCCGCGGCACGGATAAAAAGGCCTTTGATTTTAGCAGGGGGACTGAACGCTGAAAACGTGATTTCTTATTTAAACAAAATCAAGCCCGACGCGGTTGACGTAACCAGCGGTGTAGAAAAAAAGCCGGGCGTAAAAGATATTAAACAAATGGAAAAATTCATAAGAGAGGTTAAAAATTATGTTACCGGATAAAAGAGGTTATTTTGGAGAATTCGGCGGAAAATACGTACCAGAGACGCTCATGTCCGCCATAACACATTTGGAAGAATTTTATCATAACGTCCAAAAAGACGCTAAGTTTAAGAAAACTTTAAAATTCTATCTGGAAGAATACGCAGGGCGTCCTACTCCGCTTTATTACGCGGCGAGATTAAGCGAGGCTTTGGGAAATAACGTAAAAATATATCTTAAAAGAGAAGACTTGCTTTTAACCGGCGCTCATAAAATAAATAATACTTTGGCGCAGGTTCTTATGGCGGTAGCTATGGGTAAGAAAAGAGTAATCGCCGAGACAGGAGCCGGACAGCACGGTGTGGCTACGGCTACCGCGGCGGCTAAATTCGGCCTTGGATGTGAAGTTTATATGGGAGACGAAGACGTAGAACGGCAGTCGCTGAACGTGCTGAGAATGAAACTCCTGGGCGCGAAAGTTATACCGGTGCATTCGGGTTCGAGAACTTTAAAAGACGCTACCAACGAAGCTATAAGAGACTGGGTAACAAACGTCAGGAGTACCCATTACGTAATCGGTTCTGTAGTGGGGCCGCATCCTTATCCTATGATGGTAAGAGATTTTCAGGCTGTTATAGGTAAAGAAGCCAGACAGCAGATTTTAAAAGCCGAAGGCAGGCTTCCTGATTATTTAGTCGCGTGCGTAGGCGGAGGCAGTAATGCTATAGGGCTTTTTCACCCGTTTTTTAACGATACCGAAACAAAATTTATCGGCGTGGAAGCCGCCGGCAGGGGATTGTCAAGCGGACTGCACGCGGCTCCTTTAAATAAAGGTACGGTCGGTGTTCTTCACGGCTCAAAAAGTTATCTTTTGCAGGATAAAAACGGACAGGTGAAAATCGCGCATTCTATTTCCGCGGGGCTTGATTACCCGGGAGTAGGACCGGAACATTCCTATTATAAAGATATCGGCCGGGCCGAATACGCGGCGGCAACAGATAAAGAGGCTTTGGAAGGATTTCAACTAATGGCTAAAACCGAAGGAATCCTGCCGGCGTTGGAACCCAGCCATGCTATATCTTACTTAACAAAATTAGTGCCGAAAATCGGTAAAGACAAAATTATTATTCTCGGGCTTTCCGGCAGAGGCGATAAAGACGTAAATATCATCAAAGAAGCCTTGAAATTAAATAATAATTAAATAAAAGAGTATCGTAGGGACAGGGCTTGCCCCTGTCCGTTAAAAGATGATTAGCGAAATTATAAACTGCGAGGGCAAAAAATTGAACAGAATTAACGAGAAGTTTAAAGAGTTAAAGTCTAAAAATAAAAAGGCTTTTATCGCTTTTATTACCTGCGGAGACCCGTCTTTAAGCAAAACCATGAAAATCGCCCAAGCGCTTGACAGAGCAGGGGTAGATATTCTGGAATTAGGCGTGCCTTTTTCAGACCCCTTAGCTGACGGCCCGACCATACAAAAAGCCAGCCAGCGCGCCTTAGAGCATGATACGAACTTAAAAAACATTTTTTCTTTTGTTAACGATTTCAGAAAAAAGAGTTCTTTGCCTGTAGCTTTGATGACGTACTATAATCCGGTTTTGTATTACGGTATCGAAAAATTCTGTCGCGACTGCCGCGAAAACGGCGTTGACGGTGTTATTGTGCCTGATTTACCGGTTGAAGAAGACGCCCGTTTAAATCAGCAGTTAAAAAAAGAAGGTGTAGCTTCGGTATTATTCATCGCGCCGACTTCAACCGCGGAAAGAAAAAGCAAAGCGGTTGATGCTACGACCGGTTTTATTTATTACGTTTCTTTAACAGGCGTTACCGGAGTCAGGAGAAATCTGGACGCTTCTTTGATTGAAGACCTGAAAGAAACCAAGAAAATCGCTAAAGACAAGCCTGTTTGTGTGGGATTCGGAATTTCAACTACCGAACAAATAAAACAATTGAAACCTTATTGCGATGGCCTTATCGTAGGCTCAGCTATTATAAAAATTATAGAAGAAGACCCGAAAGATAAAAATATAGTACCCAAAATAGAGGCCTTTGCCAAAAAACTCGCGAAGGCAGTCCATGAATAAAACATCAGAGAGTATACGAAAATGAGGGTTATCAATGAAAGCAAATAAAGTTTTTATAACAATTTTAGCCGGCGGCCGGGGAGAAAGATTCTGGCCTAAAAGCACAAAGTCAAAACCAAAACAGGTTCTTTCTTTTTTCTCGAACAAAACTTTAATAGAAGAAAGCGCCTTACGCGTAAAAAATATAGCCGGCGCGAATAATCTTTACATCTTGTGCAATAAAGAATTAAAAACGGCCTTAAAAAAATTTAAAATATTAAAAAACGCGAATATCATTGCCGAACCTGCCGGACGCAATACAGCTCCTTCGATAGCTCTTGCTTCGGCTCTGACCGAAAAGGAAAACCCCGGTGCTGTTATGGTTGTTCTGCCATGCGACCAATATATAGGCGATAATAAAAAATTTATCTCTGCTTTGAACGCGGGCATAGAGGCCGCGCGCTCAACGGATAATATAGTAACAATCGGCATAAAACCCGCTTATCCGGCAACCGGTTACGGGTATATCAATATCGGCAAAGAAAAAAGCCCGGCTTTATTCGCAGTCCAAAGTTTTAAGGAAAAACCGGATGAAAAAACGGCAGGTACGTATTTTAAGTCCGGGAAGTTTTTATGGAACGCGGGTATTTTTATTTTTAAAAGCTCGGTAATGCTTTCTTTATTTGAACAGTTTTCGCCGTTAATATACAAAGATATAAAAGCCATAGTTGACTCAGGTAATTTTAATAAAGCGTTAAATTCAATTTATCCGAAAATAGAAAAAATCTCCATTGATTACTGTATTATGGAAAAGACCAAAAACATCCTTTGTGTGGAAGGAGATTTCAAATGGTGCGACATCGGTTCGTGGGAAAGCCTCGAATATATTTTCGGCAAAGATAAAAATTCCAACATAATAAAGGCCGAAAATTTTGCCGGTATTAATATTAAAGACTGTATTATTTTAAGTGAAAAAAATCATTTAGTAGGAGTTATCGGTATTTCGGGCCTGATTGTGGTGCATACCGAGAATGCCACGCTAATATGCCCCAAAGAAAAAGCGCAGGAAGTGCGCGCGCTGGTGGAAATATTAAAAACTACTAAAAAGACGGAAAAGTTTTTATAATTAACTTAAACTGTAAAAATAGGGTTATGCTAATATGTGGGGATTTATAGGTGTTATAATTGGATCATTGTTAATATTGATGAAGATGACCTTGAGATATTTCATGATTTTGTGGTTAATGATACAAGATATTCTGTGGAGTTTGATGAAAGTGGTAAAATGATAATTCCAATGAGTGTTTATAATCATCTTAAAGAGGTGTTTCATGTTAAAAATGTATCACATATGCCGCCGGAATTTATCAAAAGAGTCAAAGAAAAATTTGATAGTAAGAAAAGCAATTTAGAAGGTGATAAGAAATGAACAATAAAAGAGAAATGTTTAAGAAAGTTGCTTTATTGCTTGAAGGACAAGGCGCGAAAAAAGCAGCGGTTTTTGGTTCTTATGTAAGGGGAGAGGAAAAACCGGACAGTGATATAGATATTCTCGTAGAATTTAAAGAACGAAAAAGCCTTCTCGAGTTTGTAAAAATAGAAAGAGAATTGTCTCAAAGCATAGGAATAAAAGTGGATTTATTAACGGAAAAATCCATAAGTCCCTATTTAATCGACAGAATAAAAAAAGAAATGGAGGTAATCTACGAGTGAAGAAAGACGATAACGTTTATTTGAAACATATTTCAGATGCTATGGATAGAATAGACGAATATACTTTAAATATAAGTTATGAAAAGTTTATGGATAATAAACTTGTGCAGGATGCGGTGATACGCCAAATCGAAATTATGGGAGAGGCCGCCAAAAGGTTGTCCAAAGAAATTAGAGAACGATATTCAGAAATACCATGGAGAGATATGGCGGGTATGCGGGATAAACTAATACATGATTATCTGGGTGTAGATTTGGATGCTGTTTGGGATACTGCGAAAAAAGACATTCCATTTTTGAAAGAAAAATTTTCGGAAATTAGTTAAGGGCAAAGGAGACGGTTTTTGAGAGTACTCGGATTCGATATAGGAACAAAAAGAGTGGGTGTGGCAGTCAGCGACGAACTTGGTATGTGCGCCAACGCTAAAGATGTTTTCACATATACTACCAAAGAGCTATTAATAAACAAAATTAAGAATTATGCCGAAGAATTGTTTGCTACCGAGATCGTTATCGGTCTGCCCATAAATATGGATGGCTCTTTAGGCGCTTCTGCCAAAGCAATTATGGAAATTGTCGAAACAGTCAAAAAGGAAGTTTCGATACCGGTTCACACGTTTGATGAACGCTTTTCCACGGTTATAGCCGAAGAATTCCTGATAGAAGCTGATCTATCACGCAAAAAGAGAAAAAAAATAATAGACGCGGCTGCCGCGCAGATAATTTTGCAGGATTATCTGTCAATGATTAAACAAAAAAGAGATACGGGGATATAATCGGTAATTTAGGAGGGAAAATAATAACGTTTGGTGTAGCTGCAGAGCGAAGCTCTGCTCAATAGCTTTGTCTATTCACTATTAAACTATGTACTAAATCAAAAAGGAGTTTACTTTAACATGAAAGCTAAAAAAAACAATTACCACATTTCAACTTTATCAAATGGTTTGCGAGTTTTAAGTTATCCTATGCCAAGCAGAAAATCCGTTACTCTGGGAATATGGTCTGCCTGCGGCGGACGTTACGAAAAAATGGAAAAAGCCGGCATTTCGCATTTCATCGAACACATGGTTTTTAAAGGTACAAAAAAATATTCTTCCATGGAATTAAAAAAAGCCATCGAGGGCGTGGGCGGATATTTAAACGCTTTTACTTCAGAGGAATTTACCTGTTATTATTCCAAAGTCGCCGCTTCTTATTTAAATCAGGCAATTGACGTTTTGAGCGATATGGTTATTGCCCCAACATTCAGAGAGTCTGATTTTAAAAGAGAAAAATCCGTAATTCTGGAAGAAATTAAATTATATTTCGACCTTCCCAGTCATCACGCTGTGGAAATTTTATACAAGCTTCTGTGGCCGAATCAGAGTTTAGGCATGTTTCTCGCCGGCACGCATAAAACCGTCGGGGATATAACCTGCGCGGATTTAAGAAAATTTAAAGAATTGTATTATACTTCCCCAAATATATGTGTCATTGCCTGCGGAGACGTTTCGCATAAACTTGTTTTAGAACAGGTTGAAAAATCGTTCAAAAATTTTAAAAGCGGCAGTAAGAATAGTTTTCCGCCTGCCGTAAGAACACAGGACAACGCCAAGCTAAAAGTCATTGAAAAAAAACTGGAGCAGACGCATCTGGCTATCGGTTTTCATGCCTCGGGAAGACACTCTGAAAATCGTTTCGCCGAAGGCCTTTTAAACATAATGCTCGGTGGAAACATGAGTTCAAGGCTCTTTCAGGAAGTAAGAGAAAATAAAGGTTTAGCGTACGAAATAGGAAGTCATATAAGAAGATACGACGATACAGGAGCTTTAATAATTAACGCCGGTATTCACAACGATAAAAAAGAACAAGCTCTTAAAGTTATTTTTACTGAACTTAAAAAAATAGCCGATAAAAAAGCCGCTGAAGAAGAACTTAAAAGAGCCAAAGAATTTTTCCGCGGGCAGTTTATGCTTGCTCTCGAAGACACCGCAGAGAGAATGATATGGCTGGGAGAAAGTCTTATCACGCTTGATAAAATAGAAAGCGAACAGGATATTATGAAAAAGCTTGACGCCATTACCACAGCCGACATCAAAGAAGCTGGAAAACGGCTTTTCAGCGCCGATGGTATTAATTTAAGCATAGTCGGTCCGGTAAAAAAAGAGGAAGAGAAAAAAATAGAAAAATCTCTTAAAATTTAAAATGAAAGGTTCGATAAAACTTTTTACCGCGTTCGGTATAGAAATAAGAATACACATAACTTTTTTACTGTTGCCTCTTTTGTTTGGTTTTGTGTATGCTTCTCATGGCATAATGACCGGCGTAAGAGCTGTCGTAGTTATATTTTTTGTTTTTATATGCGTGGTTATGCATGAATTGTGCCACAGTTTAGTAGCTAAAAAATACGGCATCGCGGTAAAAGATATTACCCTGCTTCCCATAGGCGGGATTGCTTCTATGCAGGCTATTCCAGACAATCCAAAACAGGAATTTGCCATTTCTATCGCAGGACCAAGCTTCAATTTAATTTTTGCCGCGATTATTTTTTTCCCCATATATTTATTAGTCGGAGAAAATATCAGGCATCCCGGATTCGGCAATTGGCAGGAAGTTTTGGCTTACATGTTTTGGATAAACCCTATACTGGCGTTCTTTAATCTTTTGCCCGCCTTTCCCATGGACGGCGGCAGGGTTTTGCGTTCGGTTTTGGCACGCAAAATGGAGTATGGACACGCCACCAGAATCGCCGTCGGACTCGGTCATACCTTTAGTTTGATTTTCGGTTTTCTGGGAATCGTATCCGCCAATATTATTTTAATTCTGATAGCTATTTTTATTTACGTAGCAGCGTCGCAGGAAGGACTACAGGTTGATTTACGCCTCACTTTAAGGCGGTTTAAAGTAAAGGATATTTTGCCGGCGAATTTCGTCAGCGTAGAGCAGGAAACACCTTTTTCGAAAATACTAGAATTGATTTTTCATACTCATCAGGAAAATTTTCCGGTAGTAGAAAATTCCAAATTAACCGGTTTAATCTGCCGGAATGATATTTTATTCTGTATGCATCAGGGATGCGCCGATAAAAAAGCCAAAGATTTTATGCGCGCGGACATCAAAGCTGTTTCTCCCGAAGAACCCCTCAATAAAGTTTATTTGAGAATGCAGGAGTTTCAGGTAAAAGCACTGCCTGTAGTACAAAGAGGGGTTTTAAAAGGCATTATTACTTTAGAAGACATCAGCAGGGTTTATCACTTATTGTCTCAAAATAAATATTAACGCGAGGAAAACAAATGACAGAGAAAAAAATTAAAATAGCGCCGTCGCTTTTATCAGCGGATTTCGGTTGTCTTGAGAAAGACATGAAAGAAATCGAAAACATAGTGGATATGTGGCACATAGATGTAATGGACGGACATTTCGTGCCGAACATAACCATAGGGCCCGTGGTAGTAAAAAGCCTCAAAGGCAAAACAAAGCTTCCCTTAGACGTACATTTAATGATAAGCAAACCTGAAAAATTCGTGGACTCCTTTATAAAAGCAGGTGCTGATTTACTTACTTTTCATATAGAAGCGGTTCCGAATCCGGAAAAAATCCTCCGCGCCATCAAAAAAAAGGGTATAAAATGCGGCTTATCCGTCAACCCTGAAACCTCAATCGAAAAAATAAAACCCTATTTAAAAATAGTTGATTTAGTACTGATTATGAGCGTGCATCCCGGTTTCGGCGGGCAAAAATTCATCAACTACTGCGCGGACAAAATTAAAAAAATAAGACCCCTTTATGACGGACAAATAAGTATAGACGGCGGCATCAACGACATCACCGCCAAAAAAGCCGTATCCGCCGGAGTAGATATCTTAGTAGCCGGAAACTACATCTTTTCCGCCAAAGACAGAAAAGCGGCGATAGAGAAATTAAAGAAATAGTGAATGGTTTAATGGTGAATAGTCATCCCCCTGTCCCACCTCCGAGGTGAGACCGGGAGTTATTACAAAAAATATAAAAAAATGAAATGTCCAGTATGCAATGAAAATTTAAAAACAACTATTTGTAAAAATCAAGAACTCGATACTTGCCCCAAATGCGGCGGAATATGGTTCGATGAAGGAGAGCTATATAAAGTCGTCGAAAGCATGATATCTAACAATGAAGTAACTCCTCTTACACTTGAACAATCTCTCAGAAAGAAAGTAATAAGCCCTCAAAGAATAAAACAACCAATTCTAAAATGCCCCCGATGCCACGTTGATATGCGAATATATAATTACGCTTATAATTCGAACGTTTTGCTTGATCAATGTCCCGATTGTAACGGACTATGGACAGATAAAGGTGAAATCCAAACTGCGGCACAATATATCAAGGGTAATGAAAAAATAGAAAGCTACGCTAAAGCCTTAACTGAGCTTTGTCCGCGCTATCAAAAAAAGAGAGGTAAGACCGATAGGGTTATTGCGTCAATAATTGCTTTATTTTACCTTGGAGGGGCTTATGTTCATTTTGGAGCGGAAGCATTTTTTAGAATATTTTTATTTTTAATATTACCGCTTGCTTGTATTTTCTTTAGCGAGACTATGGGAAATATGACCGGGTTTATAGCAAAGCCCTGTTCTCCTGTAATAACAAAACCAAGCCCGCCTTTTTTAATTGCTTTATTGGGATGGGTTTTGCTACTTTTGCCCATGGTAATTGGTATATGCTGGAACCTTAACGGCAGTTTTTGTCAATGTCGATAAATAAAAATAAAATATATTATCATTTTATTATTACCCTTGCATATTTCCCTCGAAAATTATACAATAGTGCTACTAAAAAGCTCTTTAGGGGCTTTTTGTTTGATTTTAAGATAACTAAAAATACGGAGGAGAGGAAAAATGATTAAGTTTGGTACTGACGGCTGGCGGGCGCGCATTTCAGAAGAATTTACGTTTGAAAACGTTCGTGTTCTGGCTCAGGCGATATCCGACTTGCTTCATTCGGAAAACAAAAACAAGACCAAAAAACCGCATATGTTAATCGGCTACGATACGCGTTTTTTATCGAATGAATACGCAAAGCTGATGGCGGAAGTTTTTTGCGCGAATAAGATAAAAGTCAGCCTGACTACGAAACCTACACCTACTCAGATAATCAGTTTTTCGATTGTGAACAGGCATTTAGACGGCGGTATAATGGTTACCGCCAGTCATAATCCTCCGGAATTCAACGGTATAAAATTTAGAGCTAATTTCGGAGGTTCTCCCGACGAATCTTTTACTAAAAAAATTGAGTCTAAACTTCATAAATCAAAAGTAAACTCCATTTCTCTCGATGACGCTAAAAAGAAAAACTTATTCGATTTTGCCGATGATTTAGACGATAATTACATAAAATTTCTTAATAACTATGTAGATATCAAGAAAATAAAAAATTCGAATTTAAAACTATTGATAGACCCTATGCACGGCGCGGGCATCGGCTATCTGGAAAAAATATTAAAGGGCGGAAAATTAAAAATCGAAACGACGCGTTCTTTTATCAATCCTTCTTTCGGAGGAGTAAATCCCGAGCCTATAGAAAAAAATTTGCTTTCATCTATGAAAATAATGAAAGACGGGGATTTCGATATGTGCATTGCCACCGACGGCGACGCGGACAGGGTCGGCGCTATAAATGAAAAAGGAGTTTTTATTACGACTCAGCAGGTGTTTATGCTTCTTTTTGTGCACATGGTTGAAGATAAATTGATGAGGGGCGATTTAGCCCGGACAGTTTCGGCTACGAACATACTGGATAAAATTGCCAACAAATTTAATCTGGGAATATTCGAGACCGCGGTAGGATTTAAATACATAGCCTCTATTATCCGCGACAAAGACATTTTGATAGGAGGAGAAGAATCAGGCGGTTACAGTTTTAAAAATTACATACCCGAAAGAGACGGGATTTTGGCAGGACTTCTTTTGCTGGAAATGATGGTTATGAAAAAAGAAAAAATTTCCGCGATTCTGGATTCTATCGAGAAAATATACGGGCGTTCCCGTTTTGTGAGAAAAGATGTTCATTATCCTCTGGAATTAAAGGAAAAGTTCTTAACCAAGGTTAAAAAAGAACCTCCTGTGAAATTGGCCGGTAAAAAAATAACTAAAATCCAAACTATAGACGGCATAAAATTCGTACTTGAAGATGAAAGCTGGTTGCTTTTGAGGTTTTCGGGAACTGAACCGTTATTGCGTATTTACGCGGAAACCGATTCACTTTCCAAGACCGAAAAATTAATAGAAGCGGGGTTGAAATTAACCGCGGTTTAAGAAATAGTTTATGGTTTAATGGTGAATGGTAGGGGCCAATGCCTGCCTGCCTGCCTGCCTGCCTGCCATATAATTTTGGTAGGCGGGCCTGCCGGTAGGCAAGGTGTCCGCCAGTAATAAAATACACTTAAAAAGAGTTTAAAAAAACATGGAACAAAAATTTATCAGAAACTTTTCGATTATAGCGCATATCGACCACGGCAAATCAACTTTGGCGGATAAAATTCTCACCTTTACCAAGGCTGTGGATCCCCGCGACTTAAAAGCGCAAATGCTGGATGATATGGATCTTGAACGCGAAAGAGGCATTACCATTAAAGCCAGCGCGGTGCGATTGGAATATCCGGCCAAAGACGGCAATACTTACATGCTTAATTTGATAGACACCCCCGGACATGTGGATTTTACTTACGAAGTCTCCAAAGCGCTCGCGGCCTGCGAAGGAACTTTGATTTTGGTGGATGCCTCACAGGGCGTAGAAGCGCAAACACTGGCGAATCTGCATCTTGCTCAGGAACATAACCTTGTAATTATTCCTATCATAAATAAAATAGATATAAAAAATATTGATATTTCTAGAGTAGAAGACCAGATCCGAAACATATTAAAATTGGAGAAGGAAAAAATTATACTTGCCAGCGCGAAAGAAGGTATCGGTATCGAAGAGATTTTATCCGAAGTAATAGAACGGGTACCAGCGCCGCAGGGAGAGTCTCAGCACTCATTAAAAGCCCTTATTTTCGATTCAAGCTATGATTCTTACCGTGGAGTAGTGGTTTATGTTCGTATAAAAGACGGTTCGGTTAAAAAAGGCCAATTCATAAAAATGATGGCCAGCGGCAAAACTTACGAAGTCCAGTCTTTGGGTGTTTTGAAACCCAAGCCGGAGGAAATCAATGAATTAAGGTGCGGCGAGGTAGGTTTCATTATCGCGAACATAAAAGAAGCCCGGGAAATAAATATAGGCGATACTATCACCGGCCTTAAAAATCCGGCGGATAAGCCCTTGGCAGGATACAAAATAGTTAAGCCGCTTGTTTTTGCTTCTTTTTATCCTGTTAATTCCAAAGATTTCGAGTTATTACGGCAGGGGATGGAAAGGCTCAGACTTTCGGATGCTTCTTTCACTTTCGAAGCCGAATCTTCAAGTTCCCTTGGATTCGGTTTTAGGTGCGGATTTTTGGGACTTCTGCACATGGAAATAATACAGGAGCGGCTGGAAAGAGAATCCGATTTGAATATTTTAGTTACTACTCCCACGGTTGTGCATAAAATAAAAAATACCTCCGGAGAAATAGTCGACGTGGAAAATCCTTCTAAATTGCCGGAAGCCGTGAAAATAAAAGAATTTCAGGAACCGTGGATAAAAGCTTTTATTATGGTGCCTCAGGATAGTATCGGTTCGATTTTCAAATTAGCGCAAGACAGACGAGGTATTTATAAATCAACTCAGATGTTGGATGAAAACAGATTAATATTGATTTATGAACTTCCTTTGAGTGAAGTAATTGTTGATTTTTACGATAAAATAAAATCAGCAACGAAAGGTTACGGTTCTCTGGATTATGAGCTTATCGGATACAGGACAGGGTCACTGGTGAAATTAGATGTGCTGATAAACGACACGCCGTGCGATGAATTAAGTCTGATTGTTCACAAAGAAAAAGCCTATTACAAAGGAAAAAAACTGGTTGAAACCCTTTCCGAACATATTCCGCGGCAATTATTTGAAGTTAATATTCAGGCGGCTATCGGCAATAAAATAATATCGAAAGCAAGGGTTCGTCCTCTTTCAAAGAACGTTACCGGAAAATGTTACGGCGGAGACATTACCAGAAAAAGAAAATTATGGGAAAAGCAGAAAGAAGGCAAGAAGAGAATGAAGCAATTCGGTAAGGTTCAAATTCCACAGGAAGCGTTTATGTCGGTAATAAAAATATAAAAAGAAAGGCACCATAATGGACAAAGAAAAATTAAGAATATTTATCAAAGAGTGGGTAGAACCTATATTAATTGCCATAATCTTAGCGTTGATTATTCGGACTTTTTTTATGCAGGCATTCAAAATTCCCTCCGGTTCGATGAGGCTAACTTTGCAAGAAGGCGACCGTATTCTTGTCAATAAACTGATTTACCGGTTCAAAGACCCCCAAACCGGAGACATCGTAGTTTTTAAATATCCTGAAGACCCGAAAAAAGATTTTATCAAAAGACTAATCGCCAAAGAAGGAGAAACGGTTCAAATAAAAGAGGGGGATATTTATATAGATGGAGAATTGATAAAACTGCCGGCCATAAAAAATATTACCTATGTTAACAGCGGAAGCTTAAATGATGAAAATAGTTCAGTTACCGTGCCGGAAGGCACTTATTTTGTGCTTGGCGATAACAGCGCTAACAGCAGGGATTCAAGATATTGGGGATTTGTTCCTAAAAAAAATATGATAGGCAAAGCCTTTGTAATATATTGGCCTATTACGCGGTGGCAATTAACGAAGTAAATAGTTTAATAGTGAATGGTGAGATAGTACAAATTGTCATCCTGACCCTGAGCGCAGTCGAAGGAGAAGGATATTGAAAGGGAACAGACTTTTTTGCATTATCAACATAGCTGTATAGGACATTTCTATTTTGCATTGACATTGAATTTTAATATTTGCCGTGATATACTAATTTATAGGGGAACAAACAAAAAAGGCGGTGATAAGTATGAGAAACATAATGCTATTATTTTTAATTATTTGTGTGGCAATGGTTTGCGGATGCACTACTACTCAGAAAGGTGCGGGCTTAGGCGCGGTCACGGGCGCGGGCTTAGGCGCTATTATCGGTCATCAATCCGGTCACGGCGGAGAAGGCGCGGCTATAGGAGCGGCTGTAGGAGGATTGGGTGGAGCGCTTATTGGTGAACAGGTAGCTAAAAAATTCTGCCCTGTTTGCGGAGCTACTTACCCCGGTGACGTACAATATTGTCCCAAAGACGGTACCCAATTAGAGTGGAAAAAGTAATAAATTATTTTTAAGATAAGACTATGAAAAAAGTGCCTCTTGCTAATAAGTTGTCTATACTTAGAATTTTATGTATTCCTTTTTTTATAGGAACGCTGATATATTATAATCCCCAAAGAGATTATTTGCGTTGGATATCTTTGGGGATTTTTTGCGTAGCGGCTTTAAGTGATTTTTTTGACGGCTTTTTTGCCAGGAAATTACAACAAAAAACTACCTTTGGCGCGATTATCGATCCTTTAGCCGATAAAGCTTTACTGATATCTTCTTTCATTACTTTAGCCGCTTTAAAAAGTTCTATATGGAATTTTAAATTCCCGAC
The DNA here is from genome assembly GCA_043822625.1 of Candidatus Omnitrophota bacterium. Lineage (GTDB taxonomy): Bacteria > Omnitrophota > Gorgyraeia > DAOVKU01 > DAOVKU01 > JBDRBQ01. Next base: position 38,580 of record JBDRBQ010000067.1, read on the forward strand.
ATGGATACCTATAATAATAATAAGTAGAGACGCTATAATTTTACTGGGATCCGCTTTGATATGCGCCTTAAAAAAAGAATTTAAAATTTTGCCTACACCTCTGGGAAAACTTACTACTACGTTCCAAATGACAACTATTATATGTATTATTGCCAATTTTAAATTCGCGCCTTTCATCTGGAACACGACTGTTTTAATTACTGTTTTTTCGGGAATTCAATATATTACTCATGGTATAAAAATTTTGAATACGGAGGAATAACTTTGATAATAATTGGATTTATTTGCGCTTATTTAATGGGCGCTATACCTTTCGCGTATATATTTACAAAATTAACCAAGCATGTGGATATAAGAACTCAAGGCAGCGGCAATGTCGGCGCGACTAATGTTATGAGAGTTGCCGGCGGGAAAATGGCTTTATTAGTTCTGATTTTAGATATACTTAAAGGCATCTTAGCGGCATCTTTTTTAGCTTTTATTTTCGCGCCTTATACTCAAATGACTTTAACAAATGTAATGCTTTTATTCGCGGCCGGCGCGGTTATAGGACACATCTGGACTATATTCTTAAAGTTTAAAGGGGGCAAGGGTGTAGCAACAAGTTTAGGCGCCTGCATCGGACTTAGTTTCTATCTTGCGGATTTTCGTTTTTTGATTTTAATCGCGCTTGTAAGCTGGATTTTATTTTTTATTCTTACTAAATACGTTTCCGTCGGTTCTATAGTGGCGGCTTTAAGTCTTCCAGTAACAGCGGTTTTAAAGAGTCTCAACTTAAATATCGTCCTTTTTTGCGTATTTATAGGAACACTAATTATCCTAAAACACCACGAAAACATAAACAGAATTTTCACAAAAAAAGAAACAAAAATTTATCTTTTTAAAAAATCGCGTTAAAAAAATAGGTTTGAGTTGTTATTTTATATTTTAATATGGTATAATACAAACATTGTAGTATAAAAAATATTGATTTAAAACCAATAAGGAGGTTATACGCATGGCAATAAAAACATTTTCTATTAATGAAGCTCTGCTTTTTGGCTGGAACGTAATGAAGAAAAATATTGGGTTTTTTATAGGCATCCTGGTTGTGGTATTTATCGCTTCTGCCGCGCCCGACGTTATAAATAATTTCATAAAAGGGAAAGCGCCCGTGGCAATATCTATTATAATAGCAGTCATATTTTGGGTTTTACAGTTAATATTAGGAATGGGGCTGATAAAAATCGCTCTTAAATTTTGCGGCAACGAAAAACCGGATTTCGCGGTACTTTTTTCCGGCATCCCGTTATTTTTTAAATATCTGGCGGGAGTAATTCTGTATGTGCTTATTGTGTTGGGAGGATTGATTCTGCTTATTGTTCCCGGTGTTATATGGAGTATTAAATTTCAATATTTTCCCTATTTGATTATCGATAAAAATATGGGGCCCATAGAAGCTTTAAAAAAGAGCGCTTCTATTACTCATGGTGCCAAATGGGATTTGCTGGGATTTAATGTTGTGCTTGCTGTTGTGAATGTACTCGGCATTTTATGTCTATTAATAGGCGCTTTTGCCGCTGTACCGACGGTGATGATAGCTTACGCTTTTGTTTATCGCAAATTGCTGGCGCAAACCGAAGCAGTATCAACACCGGCAGTTTAACTTTAAAATTAACTCGTTTAAATAGAGGGGCTTGTATCAAACTACAAGCCCCTCTATTATTTTAATGCCGAATTTGTTCAAAGTAGTTTTTTTTGCGAAAAGGATATAAAAAATTATCTTGATTTAATTTCGTCAATCGCGAACAGACCAGATTAGCACTCTTCATCTATACACCTAACGCAAAATCAAGGTTAAATAGTTTACTATATCCCGGGTGGTTGTATCCGGAGTAGAAGAACCTGCCGTAATTCCTATGTTTCGCGCGTCGTCAAACCATGACTTTTTTATGTCTTTCTTCGATTGAACCCAATAACTGCGCGTATTAAGCGTCTTGGATATTTCATATAACCTGCGGGTGTTGGCGCTCTTTTTTGAACCGATAATAAGCATAACGTCATTCTCAAGAGGCATGGTTTTTATCTCCTGTTGTTTGTATCGCGTTGGCCTGCAAATCGTATTAAAGAACTTTAAATCCTTAATATGTTCTTTTAATATAGCTGTTATTTTAAAAACATTTTCTTCTGTCTGTGTGGACTGCACTACCACACAGGCTTTTTTGAACTTTTTTACTTTTTTCGGAATATTTTTAACATTATCTATTACGGTTGCTTTTTCTTTTAACTGCCCGACAATGCCCTTAACTTCGTCGTGGTTTTTGTCGCCAATTACTATAATTTTAAAATTTTTATCTTCCATGTCCTTGACGATGTTATGAATTTCCTTAACCATGGGACAGGTAGCATCTATTATTTCATATCCAAGAGAGCGGGCTTTTTCTACGATTTCGGCAGAAGTTCCGTGAGCCCTGATAAGAATATCTTTATTTTCACCCCGCGTGAGGCGGGTTATTTTTTTCATACCGGATTTTTTTATTTGCTTAACAACGTCTTCGTTATGCACGATATCTCCGAGCATTTCTACCGTCCTGCCTTTTTGAGCCGCGTCAATCGCGATTTTCACTGCCCGTTTTACGCCAAAACAAAAACCGGCTGATTTAGCTATAGTTATCTTCATAAATATTGTCCTTTCCCCAACAATTTTAAAATTATTATAATTTTAGAAACAGTACCTGTAAAAATCATCCGACTAACTATATCGTAATTATTTTTTTCTATTTTATACAATATCGAAGCATATATTTCCATTTGAATTCTATTTTACATGTAAGCCATAGTAAATCAAGACAAAAATCAGTAACCATTCCAATTATAGATAATCCTTGCTTAAAGGGCATGTTTTTCTTATAATAAAACAATACATGTTTGGGTAAAAAAAGCAGTTCTATCGATATAAAAAATATGAAAAAATTCACTCTTACGACAAACCTGAAACCCGGCGGCGACCAGCCCCAAGCTATCAAAAAATTAAGAGAAGGTTATGAAAAGGGACAAAATTTTCAAACACTTTTGGGCGTTACCGGTAGTGGGAAAACTTTTACCATAGCTAATTTTTTAGACGGTATGAGCCGTCCGGTTCTGGTTATTTCTCATAATAAAACGCTTGCCGCCCAGCTTTACAGCGAATTTAAAGACTTTTTCCCACATAACGCTGTTGAATACTTTGTGAGTTACTACGATTATTATCAGCCGGAAGCTTACATCCCGCAAACCGATACTTACATCGAGAAGGACGCTTCTATAAACGAACAGCTTGACCGGTTGAGACTTTCCACCACTTCATCTTTAATATCACGTCAAGATACAATTGTAGTAGCCAGCGTTTCCTGCATTTATAATTTGGGTTCGCCCGAAGAATATCAGCAATTGCTTCTGAACGCCCAGCGCGGTCAAAAGATAAAAAGAAATGATTTGGCGCGCCGTTTAGTCGATATTCTTTATGAAAGAAATGATGTCTCTTTTACAAGGGGAACTTTTAGAATCCGCGGGGATGTCGTGGATATTTTTCCTTCTTACAGCGAACAGGCGTTACGAATCGAATTTTTCGGAGAAGCGATAGAAAATATATACAAAATAAATCCGGTTACATTAAAAAAAATAGAAGAACTGGATAAAGTCGTGCTTTACCCTGCAAAACATTTTCTAATAGATAAAAACAGGGTAGAAACAGCTCTTAAATCAATCGAATGGGAACTGGAAGACAGGCTAAAGGACTTAAACAGTAAAAATAAATTACTGGAGGCACAACGGCTTGAATCGAGAACACGGTATGATATGGAAATGTTAAAAACCGTCGGATACTGCCACGGCATTGAAAATTATTCGCGGCATCTGTCGAGTAGGCCGGACAGTTCAAGGCCTTATTGTCTTTTGGATTATTTCCCCGAAGAATTTATTACCGTAATAGATGAATCTCACGTTACCATTCCACAGATAAGAGGGATGTACGCGGGCGATAAGGCACGCAAAGAAGTGCTCGTGGAACACGGCTTCAGACTGCCGTCATGTTTAGATAACCGCCCGTTGAAATTCGATGAATTTAAAAAAGTTCTGAAAGAAACAATTTTCGTTTCGGCGACACCAGCGGATTATGAACTGCGTTTAAGCGGCAAACCCATAGAACAGATTGTCCGGCCCACGGGATTGCTTGATCCTGAGATAGAAATCCGTCCGACGGAAAATCAGATAGACGATATTATAGAACAGGTTCAGGAAAGAGCAAATAAAGAAGAACGGGTATTAATTACGACTTTGACAAAAAAAATGGCCGAAGACTTAACCGCTTATCTGAAGGAAATAGGACTTAAAGTAAGATACTTGCATTCGGAAATAGACACCCTTGAGAGAGTGGCTATCCTCAAAAGTCTACGGAAAAAAGAGTTTGATTGTTTGGTAGGCATTAATTTATTAAGAGAAGGTATAGATTTGCCGGAAGTATCTCTGGTATGCATGCTGGACGCGGATAAAGCCGGTTTTTTACGCTCTTATACTTCGCTTATTCAGATAACCGGCAGGTGCGCGCGCAATGTCAACGCTAAAGTAATTATGTACGCGGATAAAATTACAGAAGCTATGGCCATGACCATAAAAGAAACCGAACGGCGGCGTAAAATTCAGGTTGAATATAATAAGAAGCACAACATAAAACCGGCTACCATCAAAAAAGCTATTCGTGAAGGCATTGAAATGCACCTGGATTCTAAAAAACTTTTACTGAAATTTTCGGGACAGTCTGAAGATGAGTATGAACTCAATAATCTAATATCGCATCTTCAGAGAGAAATGGAAATAGCCGCAAAAAAAATGGAATTCGAAAAAGCGGCTGAATTAAGAGACCGGATAAAGGAACTATCGCGTCATAAATAACCGGCAATTTCCCTTTTTGGAAAAGAAGTACTATGGATCCAAGCAATTTCCCCACTTTGAAAAAGGGCAAAGTAACCAAGTAACTTCCCCACTTTGAAAAAGGGGCAAAGTAACCAAGCAATTCCCCACTTTGAGAAGGGGCAAAAGTCCAAGCAATTCCCCCACTTTGAAAAGGGGCAAAAGTCCAAGCAATTCCCCCACTTTGAAAAAGGGGGGATAGGGGGGATTTATTATAATATGTTAAAATATAAATCTACTTTAAAACATAATGCGCGTCGATTACGAAAGGAAATGACAGATAGTGAAAAAAAACTATGGTCAAGATTACGTGGTAAACAAATCATGGCTATTCAGTTTTATCGACAAAAACCCATAGGTCCTTATATTGTAGATTTTTATGCCCCTACGGCAAAGATTGTTGTAGAAGTGGATGGTTCGCAACACATGGAAGAAAGAGCGGAGCAAAAAGATATGCAACGAGATGATTACTTGAAGGATCAAAATTTATTTATATTGCGCTTCAATAATTTACAAGTTTTACAAGAGTTGGATTCTGTAGTTGAAGTGATTTATCAAACAGTAAAAGAAAGGATGTAAATAAAAAACAAATCCCCCCCTGCATGCTAAAGGCATGGTCCGCCGCAGGAGGAGCCAGGCTTCATCCCCCTTTTTCAATAGAGGTCCAAGTAACTTCCCCACTTTGAAAAAGGGGCAAAGTAACCAAGCAATTCCCCACTTTGAGAAGGGGCAAAAGTCCAAGCAATTCCCCCACTTTGAGAAGGGGCAAAAGTCCAAGCAATTCCCCCACTTTGAGAAGGGGCAAAAGTCCAAGCAATTCCCCCACTTTGAAAAAGGGCAAAAGTCCAAGCAATTCCCCCACTTTGAAAAAGGGCAAAAGTCCAAGCAATTCCCCCACTTTGAAAAAGGGGGGATAGGGGGGATTTATTATAAGGTAAAACAATGCAAAACATAGACGATAAAATTATTTCGATATTAAAAGAAAACAAAGATACCTACGTTTCGGGAGAAGAACTGAGCCGTATTTTAGGTATATCGAGAGCGGGGATATGGAAACACATCCGCAAAATTAAAGAACACAAATACGGAATTACAGCTTCCCCTCATTTAGGATACAGATTAACCGGTATCCCCGACAGCATGATTCCGGCCGAGATTAAATATAAACTCGATACCTCTGTCATCGGCAATGAAATTTATTCATATCAGGTTCTCGATTCGACCAACGATACCGCCGAAAAATTGGCCATTGAAGGCGCGAAGGAAGGAGTAGTGGTTTTTGCCGAAAACCAACAAAAAGGCAGAGGCAGGCAAAATAGAAAATGGATTTCGCCCGATAAAAAAGGCATTTACATGTCGGTGATTTTAAGACCTGCTTTGCCGCCGTCGGCAGTATCCAAAATTACACTTATATCTTCATTAGCCGTCCTTAACGCCATAAGAAGAATTTCTTCACTGCCTGTTTTGATTAAATGGCCGAACGACATTATCATCAACAATAAAAAAGTATGCGGCATACTGACCGAAACTACGGCCCAGCCGGATATTGTAAAGTTTATCATTATAGGCATAGGTATAAATGTGAACACACCAAAAGAACTTTTGCCGGAAAACGCGACTTCTCTTTTCGAAGAATCGGGGAAGAGTATAAACAGAATTTCTCTTACGCGGGAGATATTAAAAGAACTTGAAAAATACTATTTTTTATTTAAAAAAGATGGTATAAAAACTATAATTAACGAATGGCGGGATTTTTCGGCAACCCTGGGTAACAGAGTAAAAATAAACGGTTTAAATAATGTTTACGAAGGACAGGCGCTGGCTATCGATGAAGATACCGGCAATTTAATCATTCGCGAAGACAGCGGTTTTACGCGCGCTGTTTCTTCAGGAGACGTGGAAATTTTAAAAAAGGAGCCCTAAAATGCTTTTATGCGCGGATATAGGAAATACAAATATAACTATCGGAATTTTCGATAAAGAAAAACTTTTACTGCGGTTTGAAATACCGACGAGGTTTACTCAGGACAGAAAGAAATTATACAGAGCGTTAGCTAAAAGTCTTAATAAAAAACCGATTAAAAAAACCTTAAAAGAATCTATCATCTGCAGTGTGGTTCCACGTGCGGGGAAAACTTTTAAAGATATTTTACTTAAAGAATTTAATTTAAACTGTCTCGAGGTCGGGAAAAATTTCAAAGTGCCTATTAAAAACTGTTATTTAAATCCCGCAAAAGTAGGCCAAGACCGTCTCGTAAACGCTGTAGCCGCGGTTAAATTATACGGTAAACCGGCAATAGTAATCGATTTCGGCACCTGCGTTACTTTCGATTGCATTTCCCAAAAAGGCGAATATCTTGGCGGCTTAATCATGCCCGGTATCGGCATAACTCTCGACGCTCTTTATGAAAAAACAGCTTTGCTTCCAAAAATAAAAATGTATAAGCCTCACGAGTTAATAGGACGAACTACAAAAGAAAGTATAGCCAGCGGACTCTATAACGGCTTTTTGGGAGCGTCTAATTTTATCATAGAAAAAACCAAAAAAAAGCTGGGTAAAAAAACCTTAGTAATAGCCACAGGTGGCAACGCCCTATTTTTTAAAACAGCCGGTAAATTTATCAATCAATTGAATTTAGACCTGACTTTACAAGGTCTTTATATTATATACAACGAAAATCAAAGAGAAAAGCAAAAATAATAAGCATTAAGTAGATTGCACCAATAAAAATCTAAATATACTGCAATAAATCAGGATATATCCTTTTTTACGGGCTTGATTATTATCGGGTTTTTGTATAGATTAGTAACTTATTAGCACTCGCAGGCCAAGACTGCTAATAATAATCAAAAAAAATATAAAACTAAAGAAAGGAGGCACATTTATATGTCCAAAATAAAACCATTAGGAGACAGAGTTTTAATAAAAGTTCTTGATCCGGAAGAAAAAACAAAGGGGGGCATTATCATACCTGATACGGCAAAAGAAAAACCTCAGCAGGGAAAAGTCGTAGCTGTAGGAACAGGAAAAGTTAAAAAAGATGGTACCCGCATCCCCATGGAGTTAAAAGAGGGAGATAAAGTATTATTCAGCAAATATTCCGGAAACGAATTTACCACCGCGGAAGGGGAAGAATTGCTGGTTATTAAAGAAGAAGATATTTTAGCTGTTTTCGCGTAATTAATTTAGAAAGTTAAGGAGAAAGTACAATGGCAAAGCAAATGAAATTTGGTGAAGAAAGCCGTCAGGCCCTGCTAAAAGGAGTAGAAAAGTTAGCCGGAGCTGTTAAAGTAACTCTCGGTCCAAAAGGCCGTAATGTAGTACTTGATAAAAAATTTGGTTCCCCCACTATAACAAAAGACGGTGTAACCGTAGCAAAGGAAGTCGAACTTGAAGACCCTTTTGAAAATATGGGAGCTCAATTAGTCAAAGAAGTAGCTGAAAAAACTTCCGATAATGCCGGAGACGGTACAACTACAGCTACTGTTTTAGCGGAAGTTATTTTCAGAGAAGGGCTTAGAAACGTTACTGCCGGAGCAAATCCCATGTCATTAAAAAGAGGCATTGATTTGGCAGTTGAAAAAGTAATAGAACAATTAAAGAAATTATCCAAACCTATTAAAGAAAAAAAAGAAATCGCTCAGGTGGCTTCTATTGCCGCGAATTCTGATGAAACCATCGGCAATTTAATAGCCGAGGCCATGGAAAAAGTCGGTAAAGACGGTGTAATTACAGTCGAAGAAGGAAAAACTTTAGCTACTCATTTAGACGTTGTAGAAGGTATGCAGTTCGATCAGGGTTATCTTTCTCCCTATTTCGTAACCGATGCAGAAAAAATGGAAGTGGTATTAGAAAATCCATATATTCTGCTTAATGAGAAAAAAATAAGCAGTATGAAAGATTTACTGCCGGTGCTCGAAAAAGTCGCCAAAACAGGAAGATCCTTGCTTATTTTGGCCGAAGAAGTAGAAGGCGAAGCATTGGCTACTTTAGTAGTTAATAAATTGCGCGGAACTTTTTCCTGCTGCGCGGTGAAAGCTCCGGGTTATGGAGACAGACGTAAAGCCATGCTCGAAGATATCGCTGTTTTGACAAACGGAAAAGCTGTTACCGAAGATTTAGGAATTAAGCTTGACAATATAGAATTAACCGACTTAGGACAAGCTAAGAGAGTCACCATTGATAAAGAAAATACAACCATAGTAGAAGGCGCCGGAAAACAGCAGGCAATCAATGAGCGCATCAGCCAGATAAAGAGACAGATAGAAGATACCGATTCGGACTACGATAAAGAAAAACTTCAGGAGAGATTGGCAAAATTGTCCGGCGGTGTAGCGGTTATTAATGTCGGCGCGGCTACCGAAACTGAAATGAAAGAAAAGAAAGCCAGAGTCGAAGATGCCCTGCACGCTACCAGAGCGGCTGTGGAAGAAGGAATTGTTCCCGGCGGCGGTGTAGCTCTTATAAGATGCATTGAGACTTTAAATTCCCTTAAAGTTAACGGCGATGAAAAAATAGGCGTTAATATCGTAAAACGCGCCTTAGAAGAACCATTGAGACAGTTAACTTATAACGCGGGATTAGAAGGTTCGATAGTAGTACAAAAAGTTAAAGGCGAAAAAACAACCATAGGTTATGACGTCAACAAAGATGATTATGTGGATATGCTTGAAAGCGGAGTAATAGACCCCACAAAGGTCACACGCACCGCTTTACAGAACGCGGCCAGCATAAGCGCTTTACTTTTAACTACAGAAGCATTGATAACAGATTTACCCGAAAAAGGAGACAAGTCAGGAATGCCCGGTATGCCTCCCGCAGGCATGGGCGGAATGGGTGGAATGTATTAATACCCCCTAATGCGAACGAAAACAAAAAGCCCCGTTTGAATTTTTGAACGGGGCCTTTTTGTTCTTAGCACCTCTTGCAAAATTTAACTTTTTAGTTTATACTATTAAAAATCTAATCTTATAAGTAGGCAATATTAATAAAAGAGGACAATATCAAATTTTTCCCCTTTGCAAAAGGGGGATTAATGGGGATTTGAAAAAGTCGTACACAGCATTAAAACAAAATACTATGTATTTATAAATGAGGTAATTTGCCATGGTAACTTTCGAAGAATTTAAAAACATAGAAATAAAGACCGCGAAAATACTTGAAGCGCTGGATCATCCAAACGCCAATAAACTTCTTTTATTAAAAGTAGAAGTCGGCTCAGAACAAAAACAAATAGTTGCCGGCATAAAAGAACGTTATTCAAAAGAAGAATTAATAGGTAAAAATATCGTAATTATCAACAATTTAGAACCGGTTTTACTCAGGGGAGAAAAAAGCGAAGGCATGCTTTTAGCGGCTCAGGACGAGAATACCTTATCTTTAATCGTGCCTGAAAAAGAGGTTAAAAGCGGCAGTACGGTAAAATAAAGATGACACTAAAACCTGCCGATATAAGCGAAGAAGAATTTGAAGCTGTCTGCAAACATTGCGGCGTATGCTGTGGCTCTACAGACGGGGACCCGTGCATTTATCTGGAACAAAAAGAAAACGGAAACTATTATTGCCGGATATATACCGAGAGATTGGGAAATAGAATTACCGTAAAAGGCAACGTATTCAGATGTATTCCAATTGAACAGGCAATAAAATATCCGCATATTCAAGAAATTTGCGGATACGCTAAATTTTTAAAAAAATAAAATGCAGGAACAAAGACAAAATACACGAATAGGCGTAGGATTAAAAGTAAAAATGCGGGCTGAAAAATACGGCTTTGAAAATCAGGTAACTTCGGTAAATATCAGCGGCGGGGGCATTATGCTTGTTATCGAAAGAAGACTGCCTATAGGAGCGCAAGTTGACCTTGAAATTATTCTTTCCCCCAGAGAACATCCTATAAAAACAAGGGGTAAAATTGTCTGGATTAAGCCTGTTTCAGTAAAAAACACGGAAGATGAAGAAGCCGAGGTATTTTTTGAGAAAATGTATTGCGGCATGGAATTTATCGAATTTACGGATATTAGCCCAGACGATCAAAGCCGGTTATTGAATTTCATTTTTAATAACATAAGCGGCGAGGCAGTAAAAATACGAACTTAATATTCCCCTCTTTATTAAAAGAGGCCTGCCAGTATACTGTTGAGGCAGGTCTGCCGAAGGCACGATCCGCTTAAAAAATGCCCCCTCCCCCTTTGCGGGAGAGAGCAGGGGTGAGGCAATTAACTAACTTCCTTGTTCCCCATCTTCCCATCGTGGCAAAGAGTTGGGCCTGTCCCGCCGTAATGCGGGAGTGAGGCGTTAACACAGAGTTCCTTGTTCCCCATCTTCCCATCGTGGCAAAGAGTTGGGCCTGTCCCGCCGTAGTGCGGGAGTGAGGCAATTAACTAACTTCCTTGTTCCCCCTCGCCCTTTATGGGAGAGGGTTGGGGTGAGGCAATTAACTAACTTCCTTATTCCCCCTCGCCCTTTATGGGAGAGGGTTGGGGTGAGGGTTATAATCTTATTTGTATTTATTTACCGCCGGATTTTAATTTTTAAGGAAAAATAATAATGACTAAAAATAAAAAAAGAAAAAATATATGTTTAGAAGAATGTTCCGCTTTATGCTGTAAGTATTTTGCCATGGACATAACAAAACCCAGAACAAAATGGGATATCAACGATTTAAAGTGGAAATTAAAGCATAAAAATATACATGTTTATATAATAAATAAGAGATGGTGTCTTTTAATTACAAGCGACTGTATGTACCTGCAAGACGACAACAAATGCGGCATATATGAAACCAGGCCGGATATATGCAGAAAATACAGCCACGTTAATTGCGAAAAAACCGGCCCATGGTACGATGTTTTCATTTCCAGTCCGGAAGAATTGGACAAACACCTCGAAAAAGAAAAGGTCGACAGAAAAAAGAAAAACTAATAAAAACCCTGCCCGCATTATTTCCCATCTACCATTGTGGGGTGAGGCGTTAACACAGTTCCTTGTTCCCCCTCTCCACTTGAGGGAGAGGGCGGGGGTGAGGGGTATTATAATAAAAAAACGTAATAGCCTTATTTTTCAATCTCTCTTCAATAAAACCTGAAAAAATCGAACAAATCAAAAAAAATCAAAAAAAAATACTTGACAAAAGCTTTAAAATCCAATATATTTAAATTGTTTTATTAGTTGCTTTTCAGCAAAATTCTTTCTAAACTAATTTTTCTATAAAACGGGGGGATATTAAAAGCTCCTTGACTTACAAATAGAGAGATTATTATTGACAAAGATACATCAAGTGTGTATAATTAGCCGTGCTTTCAGTTTGCCAATCGAAGTCGGCGAGAGCTTCACTTTTTCAACCTTATGGAAGGGTAAATTTTGAAGATTCAGGAAAAATACAAAACTAAAAAAACAGTCTGTGTTTTAGGCGCAAACGATTATATTGAAACTGAAAGTATAATTATTTCCGTTTTAAATAATAATTTCTTAAATCAGCCCGGTGATTAACTTCATCGGGCTTTTTGTTTAACAAAAATGAGGAGAAGAGATGAAAATATTTAGAAAAAAAGAGGCATTTATCGAAATAATTATGTTATTATTGTTAACTGGCTTTATTTTCATGCCAGGCAAAGTTTCCGCGCAAAGCACGTGTAGTACCGAAACAAGACAAGGGAACGGGGGTGGCTGTGAAAGTGCAGACGACGGGGACCCTACGTTTATTCAAATAAGCCGAAGGGTTATACCCTGCGCTAATTATGATAAACCTAAATTAGAATTATCCAGCGGTTCTTCGACAAATATTCTTTTTTCGTATGACAAGTCTCTTATTACCACTACCGCTGAGATGGATGTTATATCAAGTTTACCTGATTGGCTTAATATTGCCGTGGATTCCGAAGTTACGGATTTAGGCGACCCAAACCTTAATTTTATAAAAATTACTTTTATGGTTACAGCTAATGTTTTGCCTAATTCACATAGTGAAATAAAACTCAGGCTTGTTGACGAAGGACCCGGAGAAACAAGGGCTGTAAAAAAAGTAATAATTACGGTTGATCGTACTCTTTTTTCCCAAATAAATGTTCCGGCAGAAGGTTCCTTGGTAAGAGCAGAAGTGCCTATTTTTGGCCTTGCTTACGGAGAAGATTTTTCTCATTATACGATAGAATTCGGCGAAGGGTATGACCCCAATATTTGGATACCTATTACCACCTCCTATACACCTCAAACAAATGACACTTCTCCCATAGAATACAAATCCGGCGATCTTACTATTTACGGAAATTTAGCAACATGGGAAACCGGTCTAACTGAGTATACTTATGGTACGTGGGCTACCGATCTAAATGGTGCATATACGGTACGTCTGAAGGTTTTTGACACCGCCGGCAATTATACTTATGATGAAACAACTGTAGGGGTAGGCAGGGTATTAGGCGGAACATACAGCGGTACGGCTGTTAGTCCGGATACGAAAACGTTATTAATTGTTCCTGAGCAGGCCATCAAAGAAGATTTTGTGGTAGTGGGAATAGATACTGTCGCGAACCAAGTAGTTTCTATAGATGAAGGATACGATACGATAGGACAAATATATGAAATTCAGCCGCCGGGTTTGGAATTTACCAAAGATGTCGTGCTGGAAATGAATTATAGCGAAGATGACATAGCAGGTAAGGATGAAAGCAAAATAGGCATTTATGCCTACAATCCCGATACGGGGCATTGGCAGTATCTCGCTACTAATAAATACTTAGAAGATAATAAGCTTACAACGGTTATCAGGAAAATCACATCCGGTTACGCGTATTATGCAATATTGGAAAAAAGTTCTGTTCCCGCGAAACCGGTTTTGAACCAGCCCGATTCTCCCACGCAAGACAGATTTATTTCTATAAACGGAACCGCGGATAGACAGGCGAAAGTCAAAATATCGGTAAATGGTATTGTAAAAAACACGTCTATTGCCGATGATAACGGAATATTTAGTTTAGATATCCTGCCGTTAGCTGACGGCATAAATACAATTACCGCCGTGGCTGTAGATGAATTCGACCGGCAGAGTCCGGAATCGGACGCGGTAACAGTAGAAGTGATAGAACCGCAAATAACTGTAACAGAAATAAATTTCAAAGATAGCGTGTATAGCTCTGATTTCAGCGGCACAGTATACGCGGGAGATACTTTGTATTTAGAATTAATCGGCAGTGGCGGGGATATTTCTAAAATAGATAAAACAAGCATCACTTTAAAAAGCAGTATCACCGACACAACCGGCATAGAAATACAGTTGGCGGAAACCGGTGTAAACAGCGACATCTATAGAGGGGAAGCGAAAGCCGCTGAACAAAGCTGTGAAATGACGAAATGTATAGCCTCGTGGCATGACGGAGAAACTATCACAGCTATATCCAAAATCAATCCCGCTAAGACAGCGTCGGTAACCGTGGCCGACTTTTTGCCTCCCGCGGCACCCGCGATAACTTCGCTTACTCATACATCAATCTGCCAAAATACCTTTGAAGACGGTTCTGAACAGTGGAGAAACAGAAATGCCGAAGAAGGCGCGGAGCTTAATATCGATAATTTAGAAACTGTCGACGGCACCAACTGTTTGAAATTAATAAACATAAATTACGGCGGAAATTTTGCTTCTACCGTAACCACAGTACCCTTTGATGCCGCGGAATATCCTTTAATAACTTTCGATTACAAAATCACCGAAGACGTAAAAATAAATCTGCTCGTAAAAGTAAAAGACGATATGTGGTATGAAATAATTTTCAACAATGACGAAAAAAAATACTGGGTCGTAAACATGGAAGACATGGCGGCAATAGAGAACATAATCGCTGACGGAGAGTGGCACACGGCCGCGTTTGACTTATATAAGTTTCTCATAAATCACAGGGTTCGTTCCACGGAAATAGAAGAAGTAATAATGGCCGACTGGGACACTGCCGGTTTTATGAAGCTTATTTACGGCACCAATTACGCCGGTGCCTCTTATTATGTAGACAATTTTATGATAACTAAACCCGCGTATGATGATACTAATCCAATATTCATCATAACACCACCGCATGATTTAAGCGGCATAGCCGGGTTTAGTTATAAATTAGATAATATTGCCGATACCCTACCTGACCAAATAATGGACACAGGCGAAACTACCCTAAATTATGAAAATTTATCCGACGAAACATATTATTTTCACGCCCGCTGTGTGGATAATGCCGGAAACTGGGGGGAACCGAACCATTATAAAATAAAAATAGACACGCGGGGACCACAAGCTTCTTCGCCTAATCCGGCTGACGAAAGCACTTGGGAAAACACTCCCGTAACCTTAGCGTTAACCGACAATAACGGCGCGGGTATAAACGAAGAAAGCATAAAGTTAAAAGTAAACGACGTCATTTATGATACCGCCAACGGCGGATTGAGTTATGACAAAGAAACCGAAACCCTTGTCTTCGATCCAGCCTCGGTAACACCTAATCCAGCATCATTTTCCGCCGGCGAAACGGTAACTTTTCAGTTATTGGAAGCAGAAGACAACATAGGACATTTATTACAAAATCAGTTAAGCTGGACTTATACAGCACAGTCACCCTTAAGCTTGAATACACCTACTAATCCCGACGGAGAAAACGGATGGTATGTAACAGCGCCTATGATAACTTTAAATCAACCGGATGCCCAAATATTTTTTCATTGGAACAATGAACCGGAAGAAACATACACAGAACCCATAACTGCTCCCGAAGGAATTCATACACTAACATATAGAGTAGTAACTGTTGGCGGAGAAAAAGAATATACAAAATTATTTAACGTTGCTCCTTCACAGCCGGGGGTAATTCTAAAAACAAGCCCCGTTCAGCCGGACGGCGAAGACAGCTGGTATAGAAGCAGTCCTTTAATAGAATTAATCAAAGAAGAATATTATATTCCCGGCGGACTAAAAGGGACGTATTGCGACAATATGGATTATACGGAACCGGTATTAAGCCGTTTGGATTTTCGAATAAATTTCAACTGGGAAAACAACAGTCCTGATTATTCGATAGACAGAGATACATATTCGATAATGTGGCAAGGTAAAATATATATACCGCAAAGCGATACTTTCACGTTTAGCCTTATATCGGACGATTTATCACAGCTATTCATAGACGACGATTTAATTATCGATAAAAACGAATATTATTATGGTCAGGCCGAAGGACAGGTGTTTTTACAACAGGGATACCATGATATACAAATAACCTATTTCGAATATTATGAAGATTCACAAATCTCACTCAGCTGGAGTTCAAGCGGCATAACTGGACAAATAGTACCGGCAAAATATCTTTACCATCAAGCGGAAGAACAGCCGGTTATTTATTATCACTGGAACGAAGAACCTGCAGTGTTGTATACTCAACCTCTGGTCGCGCCTAAAGGGGTTAATACATTGTATTATTATACACAAGAACCCGCTGGTATTATAACTCAGGAAAAAGCGCAAGAGTTTAAAGTAATCGGTGTAACCGCGCAAGGTAAAGCCGGTTTTATAATAGACGCGGGACAAACAGTCAAATGGGAAAATTTTAACCTGACCGCGGCTGAAGACGGCACTAATACAGACGTAAGCATCAGAGCCAGAACAGCCGCCACAAAAGAAGAACTTACAGCTACTCAATGGTCGGATTATTATGGAAAAGATAATTCCGAGAACGGCTTCAGTCTCAATATCGATAATAATCGCTGGGCGGAAATAGAAATAACTTTAGAGAGCAACTCCATAGAATACCAAACTCCTATATTAGAGTCGGCCGGCATAAGCTACGACACCATACCCGGTAAAATCACCGGTACTCTAATAGACGAAAAAGGCAATCCTGTAGAAGGCGCTGAAATACAAATAGAAGGCACGGGAATAAGTGCGGTAACCGGCGTTGGCGGCACATATACTTTAATCGGAATACCCTTAGGCACAAATACCGTTATCGTTACAAAAGAAGGACTGCCAACTGTTTCTATAGCGGTAAATATACAAAGCGGCGACGAATTGCAAATAAATTTCTCTCCGAGGGAAGGCAAAATAAATTTAAAATACGATGCCGAATTTTCCCGTTTCTGGGACATTATAAATTACAGTATTCACGAAGATGAAGCGAAAGGCACACACATAAAAATCCGAAGCCGCGCCGCGGAGACAGCAGAAGCATTAACAACCGCCGCATGGTCTGATTATTACCAAAGCAGTCCCGCGCAAATTACCGATGAATACGGGAATACAGCCTGCGGCAGATGGATAGAAATAGAAATAATTTTAAGTACAGCCACCTGTGAGGCAACACCGGCAATAGAGGAAATAACTATAGAGTAAAAACAGTAACTAGTAAATGGCAAATAGTAGATGGTTAAATGGTTGTTAGTGAATAGTTTTTTATTCACCATTAAACTATTAAACCATTCACTAAATCAGGAGGATAAATAAAATGAAACACAAGTTGGTGCTGTTAATATCACTAATAGTTTTAAGTTTAAGCACGGCTATTTCAGTTTGTGCTGCTGTGAAAACATGGACCACCGATGCGGACTGGAAAGAGGGAGAAACGCAAAAAGTAGAAATCATAAACACCGGAGAACCGGCAAGCCTTATACTTGCCGCCTGTCCCGATATTAAAATTATAAACATAGACGGAAATTTTGAGGACTGGCAGGGTATTCGCGGACTCGACACGTTTCCTCAGCCTGCCGAAGAAACAGGAGATAGTACTCTCGCTTCGTTAGATATAGAGAATATATGGGCCGCCAATAACGATAAATATCTATATCTCAAATATCAATGCTCCGCCGATATAGACTTTAACGAAAACAATTATTATTTTTACTTAGATACCGACAATAATTCCGCCTCCGGATTTAAAAGTTCCACAAACGATTGGGCAGTAGGCGCGGATTACCTCATTCAAAACGCGAACCTATTCATATATACCGGAACCGGCACAGACTGGAGCTGGAATTGGATAAATACACTCAACTATTTCATAGTTGGCAATACCGTAGAAATAGCTATACAAAGAAAAGATATGGATGAAACCCTTTACAACGGAGAACAAACAAACCTTCTCGCGGTTAGCGAAACCGGTATGGCAAAGTATGATTTTGCCCCCAATGATAAAGAGAACCAGGTCTATTATTACACCTATGCCAAACCCATAATGACGGTTGACGGAGATACACAAGACTGGCCGGGCATAGAACCATTAGTTATCGACCCGCAGGATATGGTAGATCAGGACGTAGACATAAAAGCGGGATACGCTGTCAGTGACGAAAATAATTTATACCTAAGATTAGATGTGTACGGAGATATAAACCCCATTGGACACCGCTATATTATTTACCTTGACACAGATCAGGATAATGCTACCGGACTGACTTACGGCTGGTGGGCAACCGGAGCCGATTACAGAATTTACATAGATGAATGGAGCATAGGATTACAGAAATTTATGGGAACCACCCAAAGCGAAGATACATGGGGGTGGAACGGACAATTGTACCAATTGGAAAACACAAACACAAAATGGGCATGGAATGCCGAATCAGGCATACTAGAATGCGCTATAAGAAAAACCGACATAGGCGAAAACAATGCCGCAAACATACTCTGGCGTTTATCAGGAGACGATTCAGCGCCGTATTACACAAATACGGTAACGTATCAATATTTAAAAAGCAGTGAATAGTGGATAGTGAATGGTGAATAGTAGTTTTAAAAGCTTTTACCATCAACCATTAAACCATTCACCAATAACAAGGACTAAACACAATGAAGTTAAAAAACAAAATATTATTCTTATTGCCTCTAATAAGCATTCTTTTCTCCGTTCGCGCCAACGCCGGCGATTTGGAAAATATCTGGAAACAAAGAATAGAAGGGGGAATATTAACTACCGCGGTAAATACGACACCCATTGTAGTTACTCAAAAAGAAATAATATTCATGGATGAAAAGGGTGCAATAGTAAATACTATACCTCTTAACGAAAATCAATTCGCGGTAATATCGCGGGACACAAACACTTTCACCCTTGTAACACATCGCCCTCACATAAAAGAAATAATACAAAAAACAGAACTCTTTATTTCCTCCGCATTGTTATCTTGTTCCACATCGTCATCATCTTCCACGTTGTCATCCTGCGGCTTGACCGCGGGATCCATCACCCCCCTCTGCACCATAGAAGAAAACGGTTATCCTTATCTCAGCCCAGACGGCACATGGCTGGCGATGATAAGCAAACCGAAAAGCAAAATTAGTTTCTATACAAAAGAAGGTAAAAAACTACGCGAATACGATTTTCCGAACATTAAAAATTCCGCCCTTGCTTTTTCAGGCGACAGCCGCTATTGCGCTATAAACACCTCTAATATTCAGGGGAATGAAACCGGAAGCCGCGTAATTCTATTCAACGATAAAGGCAAAAAAATCTGGCAATATGATCATCCCCGCTCAACCGCCGGAGAACTTAATCTTTCTCAAAATGGTGAAACCGTAGTATATTCATCGGAAAATGAGCTTATTTCCATAAATAAAAAGGGTAGAGAAAACTGGACAAAATCTTTAACCCCCGGCGGCATAAAAACAGCTCTAAGCCCAAATCAAAAATATCTGGCCATAAGCCGCAGAGAGGACAACAGTATAACTTTATACAACGCCCAAGATGGAACGGAAATATGGAAAAAACAGATTACAGGCCTCTTAGGATACAACAGCCCATTCACGTCATTAGAAGTTTTAGACAACGGTGCTGTGATAACCGCCATAGCCAAAAGCTGGTCCATTAGAAACGACCAGAGCTATTTATACATCATAAAAGACAAGCAAATAGCCTCATACACTGAATTCACGGCACCTTGGATAAAAGCCATAACCAAAAACGACAATCGGCATATAATCGTTTACTCGAAAGAATTTGTGGAAAAATACAGGAAATAAAAAAACGCAAATATATAGTAAATAGTTGATGGTGAATAGTAACAGAGAGGATAAAAAATGGACAACAAAAAAATACAAAATTTTAAAGATTTGAAAATTTGGCAAGAATCTATGGAAATAGTAGAAGAAATATATAAAGTGACTAAAGATTTTCCAAAGAATGAAATATACGGCATTATTACTCAGTTAAGACGTTCAGCTGTATCTATTCCCTCGAATATAGCCGAAGGTTTTATGCGCCAGTATAATAAAGAATTTAAACAATTTTTATTCATAGCTTTAGGTAGCAGCGCGGAAGCTGAAACACAGTTGATAATTTCCAGTAAATTAAGTTATATAACTAAGACTAAAAATGATACTTTATTAAAAAAAATCGAGAGATTGAACAAAATGATAATGACATTAATCAAATGTTTATGAAAAACAGTGAATAGTAGATGGTGAATGGTGAATAGTAGTTTTAAAAGCTTTTACGATTAACCATTAAACTGTTTTTCAACTATTCACCATCGAACCATTAAACTATTGAACCATTAAACTGTTTTTCAACTATTCACCATCGAACCATTAAACTATTGAACCATTAAACTGTTTTTCAACTATTCACCATTGAACCATTAAACTATTGAACCATTAAACTGTTTTTCAACTATTCACCATTGAACCATTAAACCATTCACTAATGAAAAGGAGCTAAAAAAATGCGTCTGACAAACAAAATCTTAAACGCAATCGTGGCAGTGAGCATGTTCTGGACAACTCCGGCAATGGCAAAGATTATCCCTGACATGCCCGGCCTGAACCCCGAGGCAAAAGTTAAATACACCGAAGGCAAATTCTACGTGCCCTATACCGATTTTTACATCAAAGGTCAGGGTTTTCCTCTCGAACTCACCCGCGTATACAACAGTCGTAGTACTTATTACAGCGGCTTTGGCTTCGGCTGGACATGCAACCTTTTCGCTCATATATATCATATAGAAGATACTCCCGAAGGCATGATAAAACTTTTCGACTACCGCGGTATGATAAAAGAATTTCTACTGCAGGAAGACGGCACCTACGTTAATATAGAAGGCGAATGCAAAACCCTCACCCGCGACGGACAAGGCAACTATATCATCGCCGATAAAAGCGGTAATAAAGAATACTACAACGCCGAAGGCAAACTAACTAAAAAAACAGATACAAACGATAATCAATTAACTTTAACATACAACACTAACAACCAGCTTACACAAGTAACCGATTCAGTCGGCAGAAGCCTCACATTAAGTTACACAGGTTATTACATCACACAGGTTACCGATCCAATAGGCAGGACGTTTCAATACCAATACGACTCCACCTATAATCTCATCAAAGCCATAAACCCCGCGGGACAAAGTATAAGCTATGAATACAATAACCAACACAACCTGACTAAAATCACATACCCCAACGAGGCCGAAGTAAAACTCGAATACACCAACGAAGAAAAAGACAAAGCCGAAGTAAAATGGGTAGACCCTTTAGGCATGACTAAAACATACGACCGTACTAAAATAATAGAAATGGCAAAAGAGGCTTTAGGGGATACAAGCCTTAATTCTGCTACCATCGCCGCCAAAAGAGAAGCCGTAATAATCACAGACACAGATACCAGAGGCAACGAAACCAAATACATCTACACCGACAAACAGCACACCATGAAAACCATAGACAGCTTTGGCAATGCCGAAACCATACAAAGAAACAACCGCTTAGACATCATAAAAGAAACCGGCAAAAGAGGAGAGGTTACCAACTACAGCTACGACGACAGCCACAACCTGACCCAAATCACAGACCCATTAGGCAAAATAACAGAATACACCTATAACGGACAAGGCGCGGCTCAAAACAAACCAACCATCATAAAAGACAGACTAAACCGTCTCACAAATTACCAATATAACGAAACTACCGGAAATCTAATAAAGAAAATCAACGCCCTTGGCGCGGAAGTCAATTACAGCTACACCCAAAAAGGAAAACTCTCAAGCATAACCGACGCGAAAGGAAACGCCACCCAATACGAATACGACACCATAGGAAACCAAACTAAAAGAATAGACGCGCTCGGCGCGCAAACCCAATACCAATACGACGCCATAGGCAGATTACAAAACAAAACCGCCCCTGAAGGAAATACATACAATTACGAATACACAGCCACAAACGACATAGAAAAAATTACCGACCCCAAAGGCAATCAAATCAATTATAACTACGACGGCATGGGCAACGTAACCTGCATAACCAAAATAGACAACACAGACCTCCAAAATCCCATAAACGTAACCACTCAATGCCAATACAATTTAGTAAATAAACTCACTCAAGTTACAGATCCAATCGGCAATACAGCGCAACTAACTTATGACATAGACGGCAATCTTATACAGGTCACAGACCCAAAAGGCAATCAAACCCAATACGAATACGATGCCTTAAACCGCGTAACCAGAGTTACAAATCCCCAATCCCAAATTATCAACTACGCCTACGACCCCGCGAATAACCTGACACAGATCACAGACCCCATGGGCAACCAGACCAATTACCAATACGACCTATTAAGCCGCCTAACACAAGTCACCGGTCCCCAGTCACAAGTCACCGGTTATGAATATGATGCCGTCGGCAATTTAACCAAAATAACAGACCCAAAAGGCAATCAAAACAACTATCAATACAACGCCCTGAGCGACTTAACAAAAATAATCAGGCCCGACAATACCAATATACAATACGAATACGACGCCAACTCAAACTTAACCAAAATAATAGACCCGAATAACAACCAGACCCAATACACCTACGACGCCGTCAA
>JBDRBQ010000068.1:0-56739 GCA_043822625.1 Candidatus Omnitrophota bacterium
ATGACAAACAAAATTCACATAGGTACCTCTGGTTGGAGTTATGACCATTGGCGGGGAGCTTTTTATCCTGATGATTTAGCACGGGTTAAGTGGTTTGATTATTATTGTGAACATTTTAAGACGGTAGAAATCAATAACAGTTTTTATCATTTGCCTTCAATAGAAACGTTTAAGAATTGGCGCGAAGAAGCCCCTGAAGATTTTATCTTTTCCGTTAAGGCAAGCCGTTTTATTACGCACATGAAAAAATTAAAAGACCCGAAAAAATCGCTTGAAAAGTTTTTGACGCATTCTGCTAATTTGAAAGAAAAGCTGGGGCCGATTCTTTTTCAGCTCCCGCCGCACTGGAAATTGAATTTGGAACGGCTTGAAAATTTTATAAAACATCTACCGCGGGATTTAAAGGCGGTGTTTGAATTTAGGGAAAATTCGTGGTTTTGTAAGGATGTATATGATTTATTGAGTGAGGCTGGGTATGGATTTTGTGTGCATGACATGCAGGACATTAACTGCCCGCGTGTCATTACGGCGTCTCCGGTTTATATCAGGTTTCACGGAACGGCTTATGTATACGGGGGAAAATACACCAGAACTCAGCTTAAAGATTGGGCGGGATTTATAAAAAAATGCGCGAAAAACAGCGAAGTGTATGTGTATTTTAATAACGACGCGCACGGCAGTTCAGCTGAAAATGCCTTAGAACTTAAAAAAATATTGGGAGTATAAAGTTATGTCTGGAGAAAAAATAACCAGAAGGCAGAAGAACCACATAAAAAGAGGGGGGGCAATATGGCTGTTATGCTGGATTTGGACAGAGAGATTCAAAAGGTGCTTGCTGTAAAAGAAACGGATTTTCCCTTGATTAGTTTCTATTTAGACACGCGTGTTTCTGATAAAACCGGCTATGAAAAAAAGAAAGTATTGTTAAAACATAAGCTCAACAATAAAGTGTTGCTTTTTCGTAATGAAAATAAAAAATATCAAAGCATTGTCAAGGATGCCGAAAAGATAAGATTTTATGTGGAAAATCAGATAAAAGAAAAGACCGAAGGCGTTGCCATTTTCGCGTGCAGTCATGAGAATGTTTTTTGCGATTTTCAGTTCGCTCTGCCTTTTGAAGACCAAATTATAGTTAATGGTTATCCGCACATCAAGCCCTTGCTTGAGATACAGCATGATACGCAAAAAATAATCGCGGTTATGGTGGATTCGCGTTCCGCCAGGATTTTTGATATTGCTTGTGGAGCGCTTAAATTGGAGGAAAGGATAGAAGATTACGTTCCTTCGAGACTTAAAAGCGGTGGTTGCAGTCAATTGCGTTTCCAGCATCATGTGGAAGATCACATTCTTCGCCATTTAAAACATGTTATTGCTTTTCTGGAAGATTTATTTATGAAGGAAAACGAAAAAATCGCCGGCATAATTTTATCGGGACAAAGTGAAATACTGGCGACTTTAAAGAAAGAATTGCCGAAGCAGTTGAAGCAACGGATAATAGCCGAAGAAAGTTTTGATATAAGGAAACAATCGGATAAGGTTTTAACGCTTATATTGGCTGATTTAAGGAAGCGGGAAAATTTACGGGAAAAAGATTTGATAACTAATATAAGAACTAAATCACTTTCTACGGATCTCGGCGCGGCTGGTTTGAGTGAAACCGTGGAGGCTTTGAATAATAAACGTCCGTTTGTAATGGTGATGGATAAAAATTTAAAGGCGGAAGGGTTTATTTGCGGTGAATGCGGCAAAGTGTTTATTTACCGGGCCATTGCCTGTCCGTATTGCTCGAGTGAGAAAATAAAGGTTGAAAAAGATCTGCCTGAAAGAATATTGCGGGAAGCGCAAAAAGAAAAAGTAAAAATCCATCTTATGTCTTCAAGTAAAGAGCTTGAGGGGATAGGCGGGATTGGGGCGTTATTAAAATATAAATAAAAAGCGCGTCTTTTGGTTTTCTTCTGCGTTCTTCGCGGAGTTTCACCTGCGACGCACATAAAGAAGTATGTCTCGGTGTTCCTTCTTGTGCTGCCTTGAATCAGACCAAAACCGCCGTTTTTCAGTTTAGTTAAATAGACAGGAATTTGGGATAAAATGCTTAAAGTTATTGCGTATATAATTTTATTATGTTTGTTTGTCATTGGTTGGGTTAAGTATATCGAACGCAGGAATTTATTTTTTCCGTCCCGAAAAATAGAAATTACCCCTGAGATTTTGCGTATACCTTTCGAAGACGTATATTTAAAGACGTTGGACGGCGTTACGATAAACGGCTGGTTTATTCCCAAAGAAAACGCGGAATACACGGTTTTATTTTGTCACGGTAATGCAGGCAATATCAGCCATCGCCTTGAAAAAATAGTACTTCTTAGACATGCAAACGTCAATGTTTTTATCATTGATTACCGCGGATACGGCAATAGTTTAGGTAATCCCAATGAACAAGGATTATATCTGGACGCGCAAGCGGCTTATGATTATCTGATTAAAGAAAAAAATATAGACGCGTCTAATATTGTTTTGTATGGAGGTTCCATCGGAAGTGCTGTCGCGGTTGAGTTGGCTTCGCGAAATGAAATCGGCGGATTGATAATAGAAGGTGGTTTCAGCAGCGGCAGGGACATTGCCAAAAAATTTTATCCTTTTTTGCCGGCCTTTCTTTTCGGGGATAAGTTTAATTCTTTATCGAAAATAAAAAAAAACGGCGCGCCTAAGCTTTTTATTCACAGCCGGGATGATGAGGTAGTTCCTTTTAGTCTGGCGAAGAAATTATACGATACTGCCCAAGGATCTAAAAAGTTGGTTGAGGTAAGAGGGGGGCATAATACTTCTCATATAGATTCACAGGAAATTTATGAAGAGGTGCTTAAAGAATTTTTTGAGCGGATAAAAATCAGTGAATAGCGTGTAGCGCAAAACGTAAGAGTCATGGAATATAGCGCGTGAAGAAAAGTAAAATCATCTGATTACTATGCTCTTTGCGCAGTGCTCTACGATAGTCTAATAAGGAGACGAAAGATGGAATTTTTGGAATTGGCGCGAAAAAGAAGAAGTGTAAGAAAATACAGTTCCAAGTCTGTGCCCAGAGAGATTATAGATAAATGTATTGAGGCCGCGCGTTTGGCGCCTTCAGCTTGCAATTCCCAACCATGGTCTTTTATCGTTATAGACGATGAACGGCTTAAAAACGAAATAGCCCAAAAAGCTTTTTCCGGAATTTATTCAGTGAATTCTTTCGCCTCTGACGCCCCTGTGTTAATCGCCGTAATTACGCAATGTAAACATTACGCGGTAAAGCTTGGCGGTTATTTAAGAGGTGTGGAGTACAGTATCATGGACGTGGGTGTGGCGTGTGAGCATTTTATGCTTCAGGCTACTGAGGCAGGTGTTGGTACATGTTGTCTTGGATGGTTTGACAGGAAGGCGGTAAAAAAAGTTTTGAGACTGCCGGCCAAAACCAGACTTGACATTATTATTAGTATGGGGTATTCTGAAAACGAAGTAAATCAAGAAAAGATTCGAAAAACTATAGATAAGATTAGAAAATTTGTTTAAAAATCATATTAGGAGTATTTGTAGGGTACGGAGATGTCCGTACCGCTTAAATGTACCAAAAATAATTTTGATTTAGGCGAGAAAGATATTTTTAAATGGAGCGAGAATACGCAGAAGGTTTTTATATCGAGAGTAGTAAAAAATATGAAGGTGTTATCGCGGTAGATGGAAGTAAGTTATATCTCAAAACCGGACAAGGTAATTTAACGGATACATACCTGCCTTTAGATAAAATACAAAAAATCAAAAAATTAAGACGTGGTATAGAAATAACGGTAAAACTTTCCGCGGTTAATGGTTATATGGCAGTTATAAGGAGTAAAAAGCAGCCGTTGGCGGGATTAATTAAGTATCTTGTAAATAAACTTAATATGAAAAAGAAGTTTTTAAAAAGAGAATGGATTGGTGATGTGTCGTGGAGATGAAAACGTTTTGCGTGGAGAAGTCGGGCTTGGAGCAGTTTGAAAAACAAATGAAAGAGGGGGAGAATCAAATGTTTAAAGGAGAAAAAGTAAAAATCAGGCTTAAAAGATTTATACCGGAACAAAAGGTGAGTGTTCTTATCGGAGAGGTTCTTGATATGAATGACGCATGGATGAAAGTAAAGGGTAAGTTTTATACTTTGGCTAAAGGAGAAAAAAAACCGAGAGTGGACGAACAGGAAAGAACATTAGGTATTCCGCGGGACAGTATAAGGCTGATAAGGCTTCTTCCAAAAGACGTGGATTTAGCAAAACTTAAATATACAGTCAGGGATAACAGGTTGATGGTTGAGCTGGACAGTAGACAGCCGGCGAGTATCAGCGAGTAAAAATATTCGTCGATATGTATAAATGCGGAGCATGCGCTCCGCATTTTTTTTGCCCTCATTGCAAACAGCATACAGCAAAAAAATATAGTAAAAAAGCAATATTGCCTATTGACTTATTTGGCGGTTGTTGATATACTGCTCCACAATGTATTGTTTTATCTGCCTTCGCGGGATACTACGGGTTTGTCCGTGTTAGAGTAGGAGGAGTTTGAAAATGATTGAAAGAAGGAAACATCAGAGAAAAAACGTAGAAATACCGGTTAAATGTTTTTTGGTTGATGATCAAAAACACAAAAGAAGAAAAATATCTTATGAGCTTATTTCCAAAATCGGGAACTTAAGTCAGGGCGGGTTTTGTTTGTTGTGGCCGAAAAAATGGAATTGTGAGCCTTGTTCGAAGTGTTTAGCATGGATTTTTAACCACAACTGCAAGCTGAAAGAAGGGGTTTTGTTGGAAAATAGAGATAGATATCTGCCGAAGTCTATTTTTCTAAAGGTTAAACTTGATCCCCCCTTTGTCCGTGAACCTGAGAAACTGATGTGTAAAGTCGAGTGGATACAGCCGGAAGAAACCCTGGATGAATACAGAATAGGAATTTCTTTTCTGGAAAACCAAAGTAAGGAATTAAGAAAACTGCAATAAATGACAGTAATGATTTGATGAAAAGATCAAGTATTAAGGTATTATTTTTACCCAGTTAGAGACCTGCCTGCAGGCAGGCGGGAAGCACACCGTCAGCGCAAACCGTTAGAGAATGAAGTTCTCTAACGTGGTTTGCTTGGTACTTAATCTTTTTATTGGTCATTCTTTGTCTCTCCTTTGTCGTCCGCGATATTCAGTGTGTAGTCTTTATAAAATAACTCGACAATGAGGCGTAATTTTCATATAATTGTTTTATAATTAATAGGTGCTTTGTATGCGGATAATATCAAACAATCTCACACAGACTAAAAATTTAGGCAAAAAAATAGCGTCACTTTTAAAGGAAGGGGATTTTATCGCCCTTTACGGAGATTTGGGTAGCGGCAAAACGACTCTTGCCCAAAGCATAATAAAGTCATTAGGGGTAAAAGAAGGCTATATTATCAGCCCTACTTTTGTTCTAATTCGGGAATACGAAGGGAAATTAAAGATATATCATTTCGATTTATACCGCCTGAATTACTTGGAAGAACTGCTTGAGCTTGGTTATGAGGATTATTTTTACCGGCCTAAAGGCGTAACTCTGGTTGAATGGGCGCAGAAAATAGAAGAGCTTTTACCGCGGGAATATTTGAAAATAGAATTGTTCAACCGGACCGAAACCACCCGCAAAATTAAAATTACCGCTTACGGCAAAGATTTAAAAGAAAGATTGAAAGTCCTGGAGAAAAAAATCAAAAAATGAAAATTTTAGCCTGCGATACTTCCACAAAAATTCTCTCGGTTGCCATATTGGATAATGATACGGTTTTGAAGAAATATCATTATGGAGAAGAAGGGGGAAGCGATTATCTTTTTGTGGTTATAGATAAATTTTTAAAGGCTCTAAAAATCAAGTTGGCTGATTTCGATTTATTTGGCGTAGGCACTGGTCCTGGCTCTTTTACGGGATTGCGCATAAGTACGTGCGCCTTTAAGACTTTCGCGTTTTGCGCGAATAAGCCTTTATGCGGTATAAGCAGTTTCGATGCCATTGCTTATAATTTTAAGAACGCGGGTATGCCGGTTTGTGTAGCCGAAGATGCCAAGAAAAATAAAATTTACGCCGCTTTCTATGATTTAGACAAGAAAGGTGTTTTGCAAACAAGGCGAAAGTGTGCTCTTTTCACGGTTGAAGATTTATTAAAAAAGATAAAGGGTCCGCTTGTAATTGCCGGCGGCGCGATAGAAAGATATAAAGAAGTTTTTCTTTCAGTGAAGAATAAAGACCTTTCTTTGGCAGAAGAAGAATTATGGTATCCGCGGGCCGAAATTATAGGACAGCTCGCGAAAGAAAATTTTTCCAGGGGCGAAAATGATGATGTTTTTGACCTCGCTCCCGTTTATTTGCATTCTGAAAAAGCAAACATAACCAAACCCAAAAAATTAAAATGAAAGATTTAAATACCTATCGCAAAACCTGGGCGGAAATAGACCTTAATGCCATAACTCATAATTTTAAACAAATACGACGGAGACTGCAAGGCGGAGTACGTATGCTTGCCGCGGTAAAGGCTAATGCCTACGGCCACGGTTTGATAAATACAAGCCGGCATCTTGAAAAAATAGGCGCTGATTTTTTGGGAACTTCAAGCATAGACGAAGCGGTTGAATTGAGAAAATCAGGACTGAAGCGTCCTATTTTGAATTTAAGCAATCTCTTGCGGCATGAAACCGAGGCGGTAATAAATTTTGGAATTACTCCGACTATCACCGATTTTAGAACGGCGCGGACGCTTGATACTAAAGCGCGATTTTTAAATAAACAGGTACCGATACATATAAAAATAGATACCGGTATGGGGCGAATAGGCCTTTGGCATACTGAGGCGGAGAGGTTTATCAAAGATTTTAAAAAATTAAAAAATCTGACAATCGAGGGAATTTATACTCATTTTCCCAGCGCAGAGGAAGATAAAGAATTTACTTTCCGACAGATAGAGGAATTTAATTTATTCATCGAAAAAATAAAATCCGCCGGTATAAAACCGCACTATTCTCACGCCGCTAATTCAGCCGCGTTGCTGAACTATAAGAACGCGCATTTCAATTTGGTTCGTCCGGGGCTCGCCCTTTACGGTATAAAACCCGCCGGCGGGGAAATTGATTTGAAACCGGCCTTAAGTTTTAAAACCACGGTTAGTTACTTGAAAAAAATTTGCAAAGGTAGAAGTGTCGGTTACGGCAGAACGTTTATGGCTGAGAAAGATACCCTGATAGCGACTTTGCCGGTAGGCTATGCCGACGGCTATTCCCAGCTTTTTTCGAATAAAGCTAAAGTTCTGGTAAGGAATAAATTTTATCCTGTTGCTGGAATGGTATGTATGGATACTACTATGATTGACATAGGTTTGAGCTGTGACATTAAAGTCGGGGATGAAGTTGTTTTAATCGGCGCGCAAAAAGAAAAATCTATAAAAGCCGAAGACTTAGCCCGTTTGTGCGGTACTATTCCATATCAAATTCTTTGCTGGATAAGCAGTAGAGTCCCCCGGCTTTATAAAAATAAATAAGTTTCACGAAATAGGCAGGTTAGAACCCTATCTGTCCGCCTGAAGCGGACGACTGCCAATTTTATGTTTTGAAGAGGAGGCAAGTAATTGCTTTATTTTGAAGCTGTTTCAATTTTAGCATTTTTATCCGTAATCGCGGCGTTGTTTATTTTAGAAACCGTGCTTATCGTAAAATTTATTATTGCCAAGTTGTCTAAGGGGGAAATAAAAATCGGTTTTAAAACCATTGTCGCGCATACGATAGCTTTTGCGGGTATATTGTGTGTTTTATACGGGTTTTTTATCGAACCTTACTGGATAGATGTGAAGACGGTAGACATTACGACCGATAAATTAGAAAATACCGGTCTTAAAGTTGTGCAGATTTCGGATTTGCATTGCGATAAAAAAGTTATCAATGAATATAAAATGATAAACATAATCAACGGGCTTAATCCTGATATTATAGTTTTTACCGGAGACGCTTTGAATAATTCAATCGCGCTGCCGAGATTCAGAAGTGTTCTGCGAAACCTGAAGGCAAAAATAGGTAAATACGCGGTGCGCGGAAACGTGGAAGTGATTTATTTCGGCGGCTTAAATATATTCGAAGGAACCGATTTTAAAGTGTTGGATAAACAGAGCGTCGAATTAGCGAAAGACGGTGAAGAATTTTTCATTTCGGGTTTAAGTTTCGCCTATGCCGGAAAATATTATGAAGTATTAAAAGATATCCCTGAGGATAAATACAATATATTTCTCAACCATTATCCCGATTTAATCGAAGATGTAAAAGGATTAAACGTAGATTTATATTTGGCCGGCCACACGCACGGCGGGCAGATAAGGTTTCCTTTCTACGGCGCGCTGGTTACTTTTTCCAAGTATGGCAAAAAATATGAAGCCGGTGAATATCATGTAGGAGACACAATTCTATACGTGAACAGAGGCATAGGGCTGGAAGGCGGTTTTTCTCCCCGTGTGAGGTTTTTGGCGCGTCCAGAAATAACGGTTTTCAACATAAAACCAAAATTGGGGCAAAATAGTTTGCATTGACAATGAGAACTTTTTGTGATATAGTTGCATTGTAAATGAAGATTACTATAGGTGTGGAATGGATAAAACGCTTTTAAAAGAAATAGTGTTAGAGCAAAAAGAAATTATAGAAAATGTAACCCTCGGTGTAAAAAGGGAAGAATTAGAAGTAGTCGAGCGGTATTTTAAGTTACCTCATAGTATCATTGTGTCGGGGATAAGAAGGACAGGCAAGTCTACTTTATTGTCACAGATAATACAACGGCACTATAAAGACAAGTTTTATTATTTGAGTTTCGAGGATGAGAGGTTGTTAAATTTTTCCTTAGCGGATTTTAACCAACTTTACGAAGTGTTCTTGGAGGTTTTTGGCGAAAAGAAAGTGTTCTTTTTTGATGAAATTCAAAATGTTGCCGAATGGGAATTATTTGTCAGAAGGATGCAGGAAAGAGAGTTTAAGTTTTTTATAACCGGTTCAAACGCTTCTCTTTTAAGTAAAGAGCTAGGTACTCGTTTAACCGGCCGATATGTTATGCTGGAGTTGTTTCCATTTTCTTTTCGGGAATTTCTTCGTTTTAAAAATGTAAGCGCGCAAAACGATAAACTGCTTACCGTCAAGGATAGGGCTGTGGTTAAAAGATTTTTTAACGAATATTTAAAAAACGGCGGGATGCCTGAATATTTAAAATACGACGATGAGACAATGTTGAAAAGAGTTTATGAGGATATATTATATAGAGATATCGCGGCACGGTATGAAATTAAGGAGATTAAGGCTTTAAGGGAATTGGGACTTTATTTTTTAAGCAATATAGGCACGGTTTTTTCTTATAATAATTTAAAAAATGTTTTAGGATTGGGCAGTGGGAATACAATCAAAAGTTACACGGAATATCTTGAAAATTCTTTTCTTATTTTTACTATCAACCGGTTTTCTTATTCCCTAAAACAGCAATTTGTTGCCAATAAAAAAGTTTATTGTATTGATAACGGGTTGGCTAATGCGGTAGCATTTCAATTTTCTCAAAATAAAGGGAAGTTTTTGGAAAATCTGGTATTTATGGAGCTTAAACGCAGATTTGATGAAATATTTTATTACAAGACCCAGAAAAATTTAGAAGTGGATTTTTGTGTAAGGGATGAAAAAAGAAATATTATGCTTTTTCAAGTCGCGCAAAATTTGGCAAGTCAGAAGACCAGAGAGCGCGAGATTAAATCTCTTTTATCGGCAATGGAGGAATTAAAACTGAGCGTGGGTGTAATATTGACGGAAGACGAAGAAGAAGAGATAATGGTAAAGAGGAAAAAAATAGTAGTGAAGCCTGTGTATAAATGGTTGATGGAATAAATCGTTGCCCGCAGTGCACCCCCTTTTTTGTTTTCTAAAGACTTATTTACCAAAGCATGTTATAGGACTGGTAGAAGCGAAATCGGATAAATATAATATACAGCATATAAGTTGTTAAATAATTGACAAAACAGCTTATATGTTGTGAAAGAACCCGTTACTAATTCCGAATTCCGAAGTGGTAATAAGTCGAAGCGGAGTTGGAGTATCCTTGCGGCAATGTATGGGCTTCTTTTTTAAAGACCGCTGTAACCTTTTGCGCTTAATATTGACAAAGTATATATACTATGTTATAGTATATTTCGAGAATCATGGAAAAGTATATATATCAACTAACTCAAATATTGGAAAAAAGCGGCTGGTCACAAGTGCGACTTGCTGAAGAAGTAGGTGTAAGTTTTGCTACGGTTAATAGATGGCTAAACGGACACACAAGGCCGCATCTTGCGCAGATACGGCAAATAGAAAAACTGTTCAGAGAATTTGTCGGTATTATTCCTCTGCCGGAAAAAGATATCGAATTCGTTCTTGAAAAGGTGACGGATAAAAAAAAGCAGTTTTGTGATATAAAAAAATTTTTGCAAAATGAACGAATAGTAGAAGAATTTATGCTTGAAGTAACTTATAATTCCGATGCCATTGAAGGAAATACGTTGACAAAAAAGGAAACCGAAGCGGTTATTTTTGATAAGGCTGCTTTGAAGAATAAAAGTTTGATAGAACATCTTGAAGCGGTTAATCATGCGTCTGTTTTAAAAGATATCTTTGCGGGGAAGCTGCAAGAAGAAATAGATGAAAACATAATAAAAAAAATGCACAAGATGTTAATGCAGGGGATTAGAGAAGACGCCGGTGAATATGCCAAATATCAAAGAGGTATAAGAGGCGTGGATTTGATTTTGCCGCATCCTGAAGATATTCCCGAAGAAATGCGGCTATTTTGCGATAAAGTTAACAATTATGCCGGACATCCGCTTGAGCACATAGCTAAGATGCATGCTGATTTCGAAGCCATACACCCTTTTGGTGACGGCAACGGCAGGATAGGCAGGCTTATTATGATTATTCAATGCCTGAAAAATAATTTAGCGCCGTGCGTAATTAATGTGGAAGAAAAGGCAAAATATTATGAAACTCTGGAATACGCCCAGAAAAGGTCGGAAACTCATTTCGTCTGTTTTGCGGCTGAGGCGGTTTTGAAGGGGTATAAGATAATAGAGAAGTATGTTAATTTATATTAAAAAGTACATCTTTTAGCCTGCTTCCGCGTTCTCCGCGGAGTTCCGTCTGCAACGCACATAAGAAGTGCGCCTCGGTGTTCCTCCTTGTGCGGCCTTGAATTAGTCCAAAACCTGCACTTTTTAGATGGATCGGTGCCTAATCCTTGTGAAGCGGTAATATGTATAAACAAAAAATCCCGGACGATAGTTTGCATTATGGATGAAAGATATTAGTAGAGGTTTATGTCGAAGGGGATTAGCATATACAGCATATAAGTTGTTAAATAATTGACAAAACAGCTTATATGTTGTATAATTTATTTATGAATAAGAAAGAAAGCTTAAAAGATAGGCAATTAAAGATTCTTAGGGTTTTGTCAGGGGAAATCGATGATTTTTACCTATGTGGCGGAACGGCTTTGTCTTTATTCTATTTTGACCATAGAGACTCGGAAGATTTGGATTTTTTTACACAAAAATTTTCCTTTGAAA
Source organism: Candidatus Omnitrophota bacterium (assembly GCA_043822625.1). Classification (GTDB taxonomy): domain Bacteria; phylum Omnitrophota; class Gorgyraeia; order DAOVKU01; family DAOVKU01; genus JBDRBQ01. The sequence continues at coordinate 11,630 of JBDRBQ010000068.1, forward strand.
GAGTACAACGGATTATAGAAATTCTTAAAAAGAAGTTAGCCTATGAAATCGAACTTGAGGAAAGTTTATCTGAAAAAGACCGGGCCAAAATGATGGTTTTTTATATGCGGCAGGATGAGAATTTTATAAAAATAGATTTTGTTGAAGATGTCCTTCCTCTAATTGGGAAATTTAAAAGGATAGATGATGTCAATATACTTTCTATGGAAGATATATATATAAGAAAAATTTATGCCACAAGTGGGTTAAGAGTGGGACTGGATGAAGCAGGCCGGTCTAAATTCATTGGGGGAAGACAAGAGGCCAAAGATTTATTCGACATTTTTTATTTATCAAAGAATTTTTTAAGCCTTTCCGAATTTATTCATAAGTATTGCGATCAAGCATTAAAAGAGGGAGTTATTCGTTGGTTTAGAAGATTTAATCGCTTAGAGATGAAAATAGGGCTATCCGAAATAAAGACTTCCCGAAAAGTTGAATTTAGGGATATTGATAAACATTTTGATGCCGAAATTAAACAAATTTTATTAGGAGAAATTGGCGGGATATGAAAAGAGATTGGCTTTGGGATAAAAATATAAATGAACAAGAGGTAAAAGCTGTGCTTTCGAATGTTGAAGGTCAGAAATTTATTTCTTATGCCGCTTTGCTCTTATCCAGAAATAATTCCGCTCAAGAGGTTTTTAAGGATTTGATTAGCAAAGAGAATTTCTTTGTTGCCTGGGGAAAAATTAAAAGGCAAATGAGAAAGAACGCGTGGAATGACCCCCGTATCGAATACTGGCAGGCTATTTATGATACTTTGAAAGAAGAAAAACCGGAATTAAAGGAATTAAAAGAGCCGCGATTTGAAGAATCTGTGTTTTCTATTTCCCGTGAAATAGGGTCTAAAGTTAAATTTTTACGCGAAGAAGCCGGATTAAAGCAAAAAGATTTAGCAAAAAAATTAGGCATTTCTCAGCAAATTATATCCCGCGTAGAAAGTGGCAGGCAAAACGTATCTATAGAGACTTTGAGTAGTATATGTGAGGCATTAGGATTTTCCTTAGATGCGGAGAAACTTGGTTTTAAAGTTTGTTCTGAAAAACCAGAAACAACCGCAACGCACCATATACTTTCATTTAATAGGTTGTCGCCTGATGATTTTGAGAGAATGTGTTATTGGATTATTGAAGGGCTAAAAATATTTGATGAAGTAGAACATTATGGAGGTATGGGCGATAAACAGCGTGATATAATTGCGTACAAATGTAATAGCGTAGGGCAAAAAGAAAAGTGGTATTTTCAATGCAAAAGATACAAAAAAATCGAATATAAAACATTTGAGGAAGAGCTTGAGAAAATAAAAAAACATTCTGACGGCGATCCTCAATATAATCCTGACAAAATTGTTTTTGTTGCAGCTTGCTCGGTTCCTTCTGGAATTAAGGATAAAGTGAAGGAATGTGCTAAAAGTTTAGATTTAAACGAGGTGGCATTTTGGACGGATATTGAACTTGATGAAAAAGCTAAGGCTACAGGCGCGGATAAAGAATTTTTTGATGTTGGAATTAAAAAAGACGATTTAAAAAAAATGACAGAGAATATTAATAAGAATACAACAAGTTTGCCTTCAGAGGCGGGGTTGTTAACAGAGAAAAGTGCATCAAAGAAGGATGAAATCAACAAAACCATCGATGAAGCTGTAAATGAAATACATAGAAATAAGATTGAAAAAGCAAAACAAATTTTATTAAATGTTAAAGGGAAAATCGAAGATAATTTAGACCAATATAAAGAAGAACTTGTCAGAGTCTATAATAATTTAGGTGTATGCTATAACCGTTTTGAGAGTGATGGCGGAGATTTTGATGAAGCAGAGAAGTATTTTCAGTTAGCGATTGAAAGAGACCCTGTTTTTATTAGGGCAAGAATTAATCTTGCGTCTGTTTATCTTAATAGAGGTGGACAGCAGAATTTCCAGAAAGCATATAACCTCTCATCTGTATTATGGAATGAATCTGATAAGAACGATCCTATAATTTTCTCGGTATTTATTTGGAGTAAGTTTCATTCTCAATCTCCCCAAGAAGCGATAGATTATTATGAGAAATCTCTTGAAGCGCAATCTTTAGTGAGGCAGGATGATAAATTATTAAATTTAATGGGGACGATATACGCAGGGAAAGGGAATTGCGAAAAAGCTCAAGAATTTGCCGACCAAGCGCTTATTTTGGCTCCAAATACGCCCTGCAATTTTATGCTTAAGGCAAGAGCTCTTTTAGATAAGGCACAAACAGAAGATATTGTTCGCAATGCTTTTGATGTTATCAGCAAGTTTAAAAAGGCCGATAATATAAAAGATGCCGCAAGTTGTTTAAATGAAGCATTAGAAATATTAGAGAAAGAAAAAAAAGAAAAAAATCAAAGAAATGAATTTCTTGAAAGTCAGATTAAATATGATTTAAGCATTTGTTTAATATGGTTAAGGAAATTTGAAGACCCTGATTATAAAAATGTTAGAGAAAGCATTGATTCTAAATGGCTGGATCCCATTCAGAAAGAAGGACTTAATATTCATGATGTCCTGTTAGAGATTCAAAAAAGAAATTTTGAAACAGCATATTTTATGCTTATTCATTCAGCAGCTTGGTTTGAACTGCCATATAAAGAAAAGGTAAGGCTGGCGCATATTTTTTTCTTGCGGGGCGCCCCAGAGCAGTCAAAGAATATTTTTCTGGGCATTGAACAGGAAGCAGAACAAAAAAAAGATATGTGGTTGTATATCGATATGAGCCTGAACGCAGTTTTGCTTAATAATAAAAATATGGCGGTAGCATACGCGGAAAAAGTTAAGCAATTGGGAAAAGAATTATCGAAAGAGAAAATCGCGTTGTCGCATTACAATGCTATTATGAGAAGATACGCGGATGACAATGAAGCGGATAGATTAATGGCGGGAATGTTTGAATATGATAAAAAATTTCCTGAAAATAAAGCAGTTTGGGCAGTAAAGGCCATAGAAGAAGATGGCAGTGTTTCGGAAGAATTTAAATCAATGCTGTTAAAACAGAAGAAATGGTATGAGGATATTAAAGAAAAATTTCGCAATGAACCGATGCCTACTTATTTTCTTGAACAAATCCTTAAAAGAACCTACGCGGAAATTCTGTCCTTTAGATTTAGCAATGAATTGGATTTTACTTTTGAATTGACACTTCCCGATAAAACATTTGAGGAGCATTTAATAAATAATTTTGAGAAAGCTGAAAAACTTGTTTTTGATTACGCGTCATTGCTTAATCTGTCAAAAATGAATTTGCTGGGATATTTGGAAAAATTAGGAAAAGAAATATTTATCACTAAAAAATTGTTTGATAAAATTCAGCTTGAGTTATTACAGGTCGAGCAGGAAGATTTAAGAAATCTTTGGCGTTTTTTGCGCGATTCGAAGGCTCTGCATATCCTTGATGATGTAGAAATCTCAGCGGACGGCAAATATGATATTTTGCGCAGAGATCATGATTGGCTTATTGATTCTTTGTATTGGGCAAAAAATAAACAAGCGGTTTTTGTTGTCGATGATTTTCGTTTGTTGAATTTTTTTAAATCAGAGGAGAATGTGGGATGTTGTAATAGTTTTATTATTCTAAAAAATCTTTTAAAAAAAGGTTGGATAGATAAAAAGATTTACGCGGCATCTGTCGGGGATTTGGCAGAACGGTTTTATACCTTTTTACCGTTCTCAGGAGAAGATTTATTTTATATTGTAATGGAAGACAAGTCGAAACTTTCTCTGCGCTCTCTTCATTTAGTGAATGAATTGTTTCTGCCTGGCTCAATAATAGTGAGCTTTACGGCTGTTTTTGTTAAATTTATAGATCTTTTATGGGAAACAGGTTCATTGCCGGAGGACAAAGTTGAATGGCTTTGTTTTCTGAGTAAAAAAATTACTGAATGCATAGAACGACAGATTGGTATGGGCAACAAACAAGAGTTGGAACAAATAGTTTCCGATTTCGCGCGAATGTGGATTATTGCCATCCAGAGAAGTGGGAAAGATGAAATTTTGCTTTTAGAAAAGCGGGCAGGAGAAGTTTTTGAAAATCCGGCTCATAAGGTATTTAAAGAGACTGTGTTAAGGTTTATTAAAGAAAAGAAAATATCGTTAAGAATAAATTAGGGCAAAGCTAAAAAAATGATGTGTTAAAAAATATTATGAACACAACTCAAAAGCAAAATTCCAGCTTTACGCCGATGATGAGGCAGTATCTTGAAATTAAAAAGGATTACAAAGATACTATTCTCTTTTTTAGGTTAGGCGATTTTTATGAGATGTTTTTTGAAGACGCGAAAGAGGCCTCGGCTCTTTTGGGTTTGACGCTGACTTCACGCGAGGCAGGCAAAAACAATCGCGTGCCGATGTGCGGCATTCCTTATCACGCGGCGGAAAATTATATCGCGCGTTTGATTAGACATTCCAGAAAAGTGGCTATCTGCGAACAGGTCGAAGACCATAAAGCCTCCAATGGCATAGTCCGTCGGGATATAATAAGAGTTATTACGCCCGGTACTTTGGTTGCTGAAAATATTCTCAGCGCGCCGGGTAATAATTATCTTGCCGCGGTTTATCAACAGCCCGGTAAAAATTTCGGGTTGGCGGTGGCGGATTTATCAACCGGTGAGTTCAACGTGACCGAACTCGAAACACAGCCGCAGTTATTAAGCGAGCTTACGCGGCTTAAGCCGGCCGAATTGCTTTTTAATTCTCACCTAAAAGAAAATAATCATTTTATGGAAAAAGTAAAACTGTACAGCAATGCCGTAATCAGCGGTGTTGATGAATGGATTTTCGATTTTTCGGCGGCGTACGAAAAACTTACTTCGCATTTCAATATACAAAACTTACGAGGTTTCGGGTGTGAAGAAATGTTTTGCGCGGTTCCGGCGGCAGGCGCTGTTTTGCATTATCTGGAAGAAACCCAGAAAACCCGTCCTCTCCACGTCCAGAAAATAAGCCCGTATTCGCTGAATAAATTTATGATGCTTGATGGTATTGCCCAGCGGAATTTAGAACTTATTCATTCTATGGGCGGCAATAAAAAGACTTCCCTGCTCGAAGTGCTGGATTTTACGGATACTGCCATGGGCAGGCGTCTTATTGTGCAATGGATACAAAAACCGCTTTTGGAAATAACGCGGATAAACGCACGGCTTAACGCTGTGGAAGAATTATTTAATAACCGTCTTTTAATTAACGGGCTGACTGAAACCTTAAAGCAAATAAACGACATCGAAAGATTGATTAGCCGCGTTAGTCTGGGCGCGGCTAACGCCCGTGATTTATACAGCCTTGCCCAATCTTTGAAGATTATGCCGCGGTTAAAAATTCATTTAAAAGATATGAAGTCCGAAGAGTTGGTTTTTGTCAGAGATAATATCGAAGAATGTGATGATTTGATTAAACTTATAGACGAAAGTATGCGTGAGGATGCTCCTGTTTCGGTACGTGAGGGAGGAATGATAAGACGCGGTTTTAACAAAGAACTGGATGAGCTTTTGGATATTACAAGCGGTGGTAAAAACTGGATGGCGTCTCTTCAGCGGGAGGAAATAAAACGCACCGGTATATCTTCGTTGAAGGTGAAATACAACAGAGTATTCGGTTATTATATCGAAATTACAAACGCGAATCTGCGGTCGGTTCCGCTGGATTATATAAGAAAACAGACACTGGTTAACGCCGAGCGTTTTATAACCCCGGCTTTAAAAGAGCAGGAAGAAAAAATTTTTAGCGCCGAAGAAAAAGTGGTTGAGATGGAATATAAATTATTTCAGGAAATCTGCCGTAAGGTGTTGGATAATATTGAGGCTATACAGAAAAACGCTCTCTTAATCGCGAAGTTAGACGTGTTGAATAGTTTTGCCGCCGTGGCTCTTGGTAATAATTACACAAAACCTCAAATGAGTGAAGATAACGAAATTAAAATTACCGGCGGACGCCATCCGGTGCTGGAAAATATTCTGCCGTCCGGAAAATTTATTCCCAACGATACAACGCTGGATACGAATGAAGATCAGATTTTGATTATAACCGGTCCTAATATGGCGGGAAAATCTACTTATATCAGAAGTGTTGCCTTAATTGTGTTGATGGCGCAGATGGGATGTTTTGTTCCTGCGTCCTCAGCGAAGATAGGCATTACGGATAAAATTTTTACGCGCGTCGGCGCCAGCGATGACATTTCTCTGGGTATGAGTACCTTTATGATGGAGATGACGGAGACCGCGAATATTCTCAATAACGCGACCGGCAGAAGTCTGGTAATTTTAGATGAAATTGGCAGGGGTACCAGCACTTTTGACGGATTAAGCATTGCCTGGGCCGTGGTCGAGTACTTGCACGAAGGGAAGAGTGGCAGACCGCGAACACTTTTTGCTACGCATTATCACGAATTGGCTGAATTGGAGAACGCTTTAAAAGGCGTAAAAAATTACAATGTGGCCATAAGGGAATGGAACGATGAAGTTACTTTTCTTTATAAATTAAAAAAAGGTTCAGCGGATCATTCTTACGGGATACACGTCGGCAGGCTGGCAGGTTTGCCGCAGGAAGTCGTGAAGCGGGCTGGGGAAATATTGAATACTCTGGAGATAAGTAGAATTTCCGAAGAAGATATGTTGAAGGATAAAGAAAAAAAAGCGCGTCAGCTTGAAATGTTTAGCAGGGAAAAATCACACCCCGTTCTGGATGAAATCAAAGAAATGGATATTGATAATACGACACCTATTACAGCATTTGAATTGATTAATAAATGGAAGGAGAAACTGCGAAATGGAAAGTAAGCGTTTTTTTTCTTGCGCGAAACTGTGCAAAGCGAAGCTTCGCACAGTTGGATTAATGAATGTAAATGGAGAAACTATAAAATGAAAATTAAAATTTTACCTGTAGATATATCCAATAAAATAGCGGCGGGAGAAGTGGTGGAAAGGCCTGCTTCGGTAGTAAAGGAGCTGGTTGAAAATTCCATAGACGCGGGCAGTTCAAGGATAGAAATAGAAGTAGATGACGCGGGGAAAAAGCTTATAAAAATTACCGATAACGGAGAAGGAATGTCCCCCGAAGATTTACAGCTTGCCGTTCTGCGGCACGCTACCAGTAAAATAAAAGATGCCTCCGATTTATATAACATAACTACGCTTGGGTTCAGGGGAGAAGCTTTGGCGAGTATAGCCGCGGTAAGCCGCGTGAAAATTGTTTCCTGCTGCAAGGATAGTACAGCGGGTTTTGCTATAGATGTCGAAGGAGGTGAAGTCAAAAAGACGCGGGAAGTTTCGCGCGCGAAGGGGACTACCATTGAGATATATAATTTATTCTATAATACGCCGGCGCGTTTGAAGTTTTTGAAAAGCGGGGCCGCTGAATTATCTCAAATAATCAAGACTGTTACCGAATTGGCGTTGGCTTATCCTGAAATTTCGTTTAAATTAGTCAATAAAAACAAAGAAATTATCAACGTTGCCGTTGCCGCGGATTTGTTGGAGAGGGTATCAATATTGCTTGGAAAAGATACGGCGGATAATCTTTTGCCGGTGTCTCTGGATATGCCGGCTTTGAAGATTCGCGGTCTTACCGCTAAGGCCGGTTTTGGATACGGAAGCAGGGGCAACCAATATATTTTTGTGAACAAAAGGCCGGTAAAAGATAAGGTGATTTATCACGCCATAACTCAGGCCTATCATACTTTTTTAGCAGAGAAACAATTTGCCGCCGCGGTGCTATTTATCGAAATCGCGCCTGAGGCTGTGGACGTAAACGTGCATCCGGCGAAACGCGAAATAAAATTTCGCAATTCTTCTATGATTCACGAAGCGTTGGTGAAAAGCATAAGAGATGTTCTGGTTGATAAGAAAATATTTCCTTCTTTTGGAGGGAGTAAAGAATCTTTTCAAACTCGCAGACAACCCGTTCAATCTTCGGACAGGATTTATGATAAAAGTTTCACACCCCAGCCGCGATTTATCGATAAGAGAAGTTATGAAGAAAAGTTTGCCAATACCGAGTGGGCGCTGATTGATAAAAACATTCCCGCGCCTGAGCTTTTCGAGGAAAAAGCCACGGCGCTTTTTGAACATGAGAAAAAGTTTAAATTCATGCAATTTAAAAATAGTTATGTTGTTGGGTCTTCCGAAGAGGGGATTATGATTATAGACCAGCACGCGGCGCATGAAAGAATTTTATTCGATGAGCTTTTGTCCGGTTTTCAAAATAAGAAAATCGAAAAGCAAAAACTTCTGCTTCCGGTGACTTTAAATTTGAACAAGGCAGACGCGGTATTAATGGGGAAGTATAAAAATTTATTCGGAGAACTGGGCTTTGAAATCGAAGAATTTGGAAGAGATTCTTTCGCGGCACATTCGTACCCGGTTATTTTAGGAAAACTTGATATTAAGATAATGCTTGAAGCCGTTATCAGGGAAATATTTCAGTTGGAAATTGAGGGTGCCGACATGGATAAACAAATTACTCGATTTTTAGCTCCCATAGCGTGTCACGGCGCGGTTCGTGCCAATGACGAACTTTCCCCCGCGCAAATCGAATCTATTATAAACCGTCTCTGGAAAACAACCGCTCCATACACCTGCCCTCACGGCCGGCCGACGATGATTAAGATAAGCTGGAATGAATTAGAGAAAAAATTTCGCAGGAAATGAAGCTCCTCGGGCTTCCGCCAAGGGCGAGATCTCGCCTGTGGCGCAACTCGCTTTCAGCGGCTCTCCGCCAATCGGCGGAAAAGCCCGAGGTTTCTTTAAGCGAAATACTGAGCGGCCATTATTCATCCGCATCCTGAAGGGTGCGGTTTTCTGGTCGCGAATGGATAAATTAACCGGCATTTGTGAATTATCTTTACTATTTACCATTCCTGCCTGCCCGCCATATATTTTTGGCAGGCGGGTCTGCGGCCGGCAGGGCACTATTAAACTATTCACTGTTTTTACACTTCCCTTAAATATCCCCATGTGTGCAGTTTGTCGCAGTCTTCGAACCAGCGCGAGCCGATGTCTTTGCGGTAGTACATATTCGGTATTCTAATATTGGCAACGCGGTTATAGGCCTGATTTATAGCCTGCTTCATTGTCTGTCCCGTTCCCACTACCACCAAAATAACTCCGGTAGTTCCCGCGATAAGCCATTGGTCACCTATTTTTTTCACGTCTTCGATATGGATACCGCTTAAGTCCGGTTTCTTAAAAAGAATGGCGGTATTTTTAGAATAATTTTCAAACGTAGTTTTATCATTGAAAGGATAGGGAGGAACGACGATACGCACGCCTACCTGAAAACCTTTTTTGGTTTTGATTTCGGTAAGTTCACCGCTCGCTAATTTAAACAGAAATTCGCTTATGGGCATTTGTATGCCTTCCTGCTGTATGCTTATCGTCGGATAACCGAATCTGGCCGTAAATTCGAGCGGGTAAATGCCGTTGGAATTTACTATGCAATTAATGTCGATGTAGCCCACATACCCCTCTTCTTTTAATTTTGCTTCGAATTTTTGCAGAGTAGAATTGAATATTTTATTTGAACCGCCCCAATACATCGAAGTTCCCATTTCTCCGGTAGAAGGGCCTATATTTCCGGGATATAATTTCTTATGTTCAAAATTGATATTTATGGGAAAGATAAATTGAGTGCCATTGAAAAATCCGCCTACCGCGACTTCTACTCCGGTAACTCTTTTTTGCAATTGGAAGGTCGTGATTTTATGCCCGGTTACTTTTTTGTAGGCTTCAAGCATCTGGATTACGTCTTTGCCATCTTCTTCTTCTCCCACGAAAAGCATACGTTTGATGTTTTGCGCTTCTCCGCTGGGTTTAATTACGTATCGGGCGGGATTGGCTTTTACATATTCTATAGCTTGATCGAACGAATCAAAGTTGCTGTATGATATGATATTGACACCGGCTTTTTTCAATTCTTCCTGTCCGAAGGCGCGGTCATCTTCCAGCCTGTCGGTATATTCGGTGCCGCCGATTACCCGTTTTCCCTGTTTGCGCAGTTTCTGGGCAAGTTTACCATGTCCCAAAACATCATCGAATATGATAATGTCCGCCCAGTCGATTTCTTTTTCCCAGTTGTCTGTTTTGGTAACGAAGCCGTCGGCGATGTCTTTTTCCCCTTCGTTTTTGATGTAATACTTAACTTCATGGCCTTCCTTGGCGGCCTGCCACGCGATATCTCCGATTAAAGCGTCCAGAGATACAAAAAGAAATTTTTTTTGGTCCATTGTTTTTGTTGCCTCCAATTTTCCCCGTTAGAGAAAGTAGTTCTCTATCGGAGTTTACATTATTACAATTATACCCCTGTATAAGGTTTTATCAAATAAAATTTATTTTGATTTTAACGGCGCGTGGAGAATTAGAAAATACTACGGCGGGAGAATGGATTGTTTTGCAAATTTAGATTAGAGCGAAATAAAAAAAAAGAGAGAGCATTTTATGTTTAACATAATCGGCCCTCTCTTTTTTTAAAAAACACAAAAGATGTTTTATCCGTTAAGAATTGCTTCAGCTTCTTCTCTGTAGGCATCCATTACGTAAGGAATGCCGGATATTTTCGCGGCTTCTTCAGTTAGAGACATGATATCCTTGCGGGAAATCGTGTTTAGGCGAAAGTTTCTACTGCCGGCCATTAACTGCTGGAGTCCGACTTTGATTTTCTGGCTGAAAGTATAAACTCCGATAGCTCCCAGCGGAATTTGATCCATATCTTTACCGTATTTTTCTTTAAGCTCGGCGTAGGTAACGTAAATTTCTTCGGGTGTTTCTCCGAACTCGGAAATAGTTTTGGGAAGGTCCTTGGCTTTTATCCAGCCTTCCATATTTTTACCGACCATTCCCGGAATCATTAAAGCTCTTCCCATGCAAACTGCTTTTGTGTAAGGCGCGCCCATTGCCAACACTTTGAAAACATGATCTTCCGAAGAGAATCCTCCGGCAATAGCGATGTCGGGTACTCTCATGCCTTTTTCTTGCAGTTTCTGGCAGAACTCATAAGTAAGCGACTGTAAATAGAAGGTAGGAATTCCCCACTCTTCCATCATTCTCCACGGGCTCATCCCTGTTCCGCCCGGAGCGCCGTCTATGGTAAGTAAATCAATTTTAGCCATAGAACTATATTTAATAGCCATGGCGAGTTCTCTCATTGAGTAAGCGCCGGTTTTAAGAGTAACGCGCGAAAAGCCGATATCTCTTAATCTTTTCACTTCCTGCATGAAAGCTTCTTCTGAAACGAAACCCAGACGGGAATGGCGTTCGAATTCCTTTATCGCGCCGGCTTTAAATGCCGCCTGATTTGCTTTAATGGAGGGGTCGGGAGTAACAATATAGCCGCGTTTTTGTAATTCAAGGGCCCTGTCTAAACTTTTAACTTTAATTTCGCCGCCGATACATTTCGCGCCCTGTCCCCATTTAAGTTCGATAGTATCTAATTTATGTTTTTTTCTTACATATTCAGCTACTCCCAGACGCGTGTCTTCGACGTTCATCTGTACGAGTATTTCGCCGTATCCTTCGTGAAATCTTTTATATATTTCGATGCGCCTGTCCATGTCTGGTGCTTTTACTACTTTTTTGTTGGAATCGAGTTCCAGCTGAGGGTCAATGCCGCAGACGTTTTCTCCGCATACGAGAGTGACACCCGAGATAGCGGCGCCTATGGCAAAGTGTTCCCAGTTTTTTCTGGCAATTTCGGTGGAACCAAGAGCGCCGGTAAAAATAGGCACCCTCATTTTTACCTTTTTATCCCAGCCGTATTCGGTTTCGGTGTTCACGTCGGGAAATTTGGTGGTGTCGGGAGAAGCTTCTACCCCCTGCGGTAATCCTTTGGCTCCGAGAGCATAGCCTTGTATGTTTAAATGAGAATAATCTACCGGATAATCTTTGTCTCCACCAGCGGTTACGTCTCCGAAGGGACCGGGGTAAATTACTTCTCTTCCTCTAAAAGAAGCCTTGAAAACTTCGCAGTTGCCTTTGCATCCGTCAATACAGCGGGAACAAAGTCCTGAACAGGGGACGACGCTTTTTGAACGGTTGAAAGTTCTGGTGGCGTCATTAGCATTCGGTTTTTGTAAATTCATAATACAAATTCCTCCCTTTCGTAATCTTTTTTGCCTAAAATATAGGCGTAATAATGTGTTAAAAGTTGCCTAAAAATTAGGCACTACCGCGGACAAAAAAAAGACATCCGCCGTATCGCGAACGTCTTTGTTCTTAAAGCAAAATACCGCCATGGGATTTCGCTTATGCAATAAATATATTATTTTTTCCCGTAACTGTCAAGAAGAAAAAAAACACGCTCTCATTTTGGTAAAAATTTTGGTAAATTAAAATTGACACCCTATGGTGCTTATAGTATACTTATTTTTAACGCTTGATGTTTAGGCAGAATTCAGCTAAAAAATAAAAGGGGAAAATATGTCCACAATGACCAAAGAAGATGTTTTAAAAATGGCAAAAAAAGAAAAAGTTAAATTTATCAGACTGTGGTTTACGGATATTTTAGGATTTTTGAAAAGTTTCGCGATAACCATCAATGAACTGGAAGGTGCTTTGGAAGACGGTATGGGGTTTGACGGATCTTCCATAGAGGGATTCGCGCGTATCGATGAATCCGATATGATAGCAAGACCTGACCCGAGTACGTTTATGATTCTGCCGTGGCGTCCACGCGAAGAAAACTCGGTCGCGAGAATGTTTTGCGATATATACACGCCCGACGGCAAGCCGTTTGAAGGAGACCCCCGTTATATTTTAAAACGTAATCTGGAAAAAGCCAAAGCAATGGGATTTACTTTTTACGTGGGGCCTGAGCTTGAATATTTTTATTTTCAAGATGCGAAAAGCACTCAGGTTTTGGATGAGGGAGGATACTTTGATTTAACCCCAAGAGACGTTGCCAGCGACTTGCGGCGGGAAACGGTTTTAACTCTTGATGCGATGGGCGTGCAGGTTGAATACAGCCATCACGAAGTTGCTCCGTCACAGCATGAAATAGATTTAAGATATAAGGACGCGTTGACTATGGCGGATAATGTAATGACTTATCGGCTGGTAATTAAAGAAATAGCGCTTAAAAACGGAGTTTATGCCACTTTTATGCCTAAGCCGATGTTTGGTATAAACGGTTCGGGTATGCATGTGCACCAGTCTCTTTTCAGAGGAGACAGAAACGCCTTTTTTAAGGAAAGCGACGCTACTCATTTATCAGATATAGCCAAGTATTATGTGGCAGGCTTATTAAAGCACGCGCCTGAAATAACTTTAGTAAACAATCAGTGGGTAAATTCTTATAAAAGATTAGTTCCCGGTTATGAAGCGCCGATTTATATTTCATGGGCAAGGCGTAATCGTTCAGATTTAGTAAGAATTCCGGAATATAAAAAGGGCAAGGAAAACGCGACCAGAGTGGAATTAAGAAGTCCTGATCCTGCGGCTAATCCTTATCTGGCTTTTTCGGCAATGCTATCGGCCGGTCTTGAAGGGATTAATAAAAAATATGAACTGCCTCCTCCGGTAGAGGAAAATGTTTACAAAATGTCGGTGGAAGAACGCAAAAGAAGAGGCATAGATACACTGCCCTCGAATCTTTACGCGGCAATCGAAGTGGCGGAAAACAGTGCTTTGTTAAAAGAATGTCTGGGAGATCATTTATTCAACAGCTTAATCGAGAATAAAAAAATCGAATGGGACGATTACCGTTCTAAAGTAACTGATTACGAATTAAAAAGATATTTGCCGATTTTGTAATATAGTTGACGGTTGATAAATAAGGTTGATTTACGCGGGCGAAATTAAATTTTCGCCCGTTTTTTTTTTACTGTAGGGAAATATTATAAGAGTAGGGTGTCTGCCTGCTTGCCAGCCTTTGGATGGTCGGTAGGCATCGCCCGCTATATTATATATAGTAAAAGGCAAATGCGTAATGTGAAGACCCGCCTGTGCATGTCATCCCGCGGCCCGCCAAAGGCGGGTAAACTTGACCGCAGGATCCACAAACTAAATCATTATATAAATCTTTCCATTGCGGATTCGAGTTTTCGATTAAATCTATTTTCCATTGTCTTTTATAAAATTTTAACCGTTTTTCTCTTTTAATAGCATTTTCGGGATCGGTATATGGTTCGTAATAAACAAGTTTATCTACGTCGTATTTCTTGGTAAATCCTTCAACCAGTTTTTCTTTATGTTGCCAAACCCGTTTTATTAAATCAGAAGTTATGCCTATGTATAATGTGCCGTTTTTTTTGCTGGCTAAAATGTATATATAATAATTTTTTCCCATGGCTTTGATGTAATATTTGGACCCTGCGGTTAAACCGCAGGATGACATATCTTTTTATTTTGACTTTTTTGTCAGCAGAGTGCTATCTTATGGTCCACTTAAGTAAACAAATAGTCTCCTGTGGTTTGACCACAGGATCTATATTAATTTAACGCGTCTATCCAATAAGAACCGAATTTATAGCAATCGTATGGATTAAGCGAATTATTTATACAGTATTGTTTTAAGTTCTTAGTGCCGTTATCGATAAGTTTCATAATAAAAGGAACAGGATATACTAATTCCCATGTGCCTCCGGATAATTTATTTTGGAAGTGATAACCAGCTTCCGTGGAGCGTGATATTAGCACTATGCTGCCATAGCCGGGTATTTGCAGTTCATGAACTATACTATTTCTAAAGCTCCATAGTAAAGAAAGATGGGTTAGGCTATTTAAAGATTTTTTCTCAATTGGCTCGCCATGTTCTTTGTCTTTCGGCCATAAATCTAAAATTTCTTCGTATGAAAAGTCTTTATCCAAATAGTAGATATTTTCTTGTTTCCATTCTGCTAATGTTGAATACGCTAAGTTTCTTAAATTTTTAAAATCCTGAGAAGGAAACACTCTTAAAAATCTTACTAAATGAGGAAGACTTATTTTTATGCAAGTGTCCCAATCACAAAAAGTCTTTATGAAATTAGTAAATCTCTCGTAATTATTTTTTGGGTTTGGCTTGATAACACATTTTGCCATGGTATCCAGCAAAGCGATGCCGGTAAGATATTTTAAGTGGGGGATATAGTTACTAGATGATAGATCTTCTATAGCATTTTTTACCGATTCTATATATTTAAAATATCGTTCTATGTATTCGGTTATTTCTCGTGCCATTTCTTTATTTCCCCATTTCCCCCAAAATCACCTCAGCCGCGCGGCGGCTGGCGCAGGGGGTACCTAATTTTTTTCTGACTTCGCTTAAGTTTTCTTCGATTTGTTTTTTTGCAGAAGGATTGCTTAATATTTTCAAAGCGTAATCAGCTATGGCTTTGGGGCGGGCGCCTGTCTGGATAAATTCGGGAACAATTTTTTTGCCGCTTACGATATTTACCAGACCTATGAAGGGAATTTTTATTAAGGCTCGTATGATGAGGTAACTGAGGAAAGACATTTTATAAATTATTGCCATGGGTTTTTGAAAGAGGGCGGTTTCAAGGGTGGCGGTGCCGGAGCAGACAAGCGCGAAATCGCATGCGCTGAGGCAGTCGTAGAATTTATCGGTGAGAACGCGTAAATTTTTGACGTTATGTTTTTCAATTATTTTCTGGTAAGTTTCTTTTTTGACGGTGGTGGAAGCGGCTAATAAAAATTCAGCGTTTTTTAATTTTTCCTGTAATAGAAGGGATGTTTTAAGCATGACCGGCAGTATATATTTAATTTCGTTTTCGCGTGAGCCGGGTAGTAAGGCGATTTTGATTCCTTTTTTTTCTGTGGGTACAGCTTTGTATTCAGCCGCTATGTCTAGAAGAGGATGCCCGACGAATTGGGCGTTGACACCGGCTTGCTTATAAAAATCCTCTTCGAATTTGAAAACCACCAGCATTTTATCTACTAATCGCCGGATGATTTTTACGCGGTTTTTCCCCCACGCCCAGACTTGCGGCGAGATGTAGTAGAATAATTTTATGTTCAGCTCTTTTACTTTGGGGGCGAATTTGAGGTTGAACCCGGGATAGTCTATAAGAATTACGGCGTCGGGTTTTACTTCACTTAGTTTTGCGCGTAGGAGCTCAAAGATTTTTTTGAATTCGTTAAGATGTTTCAATACTTCAATGAATCCGGTTACGGCTAATTTAGTAGATTCGAAAAAAAGACATACACCTGCCTGCTTCATCTTTTCTCCGCCCATGCCGAATAATTCCACCCGCGGATTTAATTGTTTCAGGGCCTTGGCGAGCGCGGCTCCGTGCATATCCCCGCTGGCTTCACCGGCGATGATAAAAATTTTTTTACGCGAATATAAATTCATTGTATATTACCTATCTTACCGATGTACACCTCCGAGGTGTACATCGGGTAATCTCATATTGTTCCGTTATGTTTTATGCATTTTGATATTTTTATGGCCAATGCCAGGGCCTCTGTCGCTTCTTTCGCGCTTACTATAGGTTTTCTTCTGGAACGGACACATTCTATAAAATCCTGGATTTCTTTTTTAAGGGGTTCTTCTTTCGGCGTGCGGATGATTTCAGGAATGATAGTATCTCCTTTTTTTGTGTAGAGTTGGGCTTCCTGATTGATGTAATCTAAAGAGATATAAGTGTTGTGCTGGAAGAAGCGGATTTTGCGCGTGGCTTTGGTGGAAACACGGCTGGCGGTAATGTTGCAGACACATCCGTTTTGAAATTTAAGACGCACATTGGCGATGTCTTCGTTTGCCGAAAGAACATTTACTCCCACAGCGTCTATGGTTTTTACCTTGGATTTTACTAAGTGCAGAATGATGTCTAAGTCGTGAATCATTAAATCGAGTACGACGCCGGTTTCTGTGCATCTGTTGGGATAAGGGCCAAGACGTTGGCATTCTATGAATTTGGGTTCTTTTATAAGTGTTCTGATGTTTTGTATGGCGGAATTGAATTGCTCTATGTGTCCGACCTGTAATATCAGATTATTTTTTTGAGCGAGTTTCATAAGCGCGCGTGCGTCTTTTAATTTATCGGTAATAGGTTTTTCTATCAGCAGGTCTTTGTCTTTTTCAAGAAAATATTTACCAACGGTGAAATGCAAAGGAGTAGGCACGACTATGCTCAGGCAGTCGATGTCCCGCGCGGGAATGTCTTTGTAATCATAAAAGGCGCGGCATTTGAATTGATTGGCGGCATTGTCCGCTTTTTCTTTGTCTGTGTCGCAGACAGCGATTAATTCTATTTCCGGCATTTCACCGCAAACTCTAGCGTGCTGAAAGCCTAAATGCCCTATCCCGATAACGGCTGTTTTTATTTTTTCCATTTTTCTAAGGCCCCGGCTATTTTTTTTAAATCATCTTTTTTAAGCCCCGGATGCACAGGAAGAGAAAGCACCTGCCGGCAGGCTGTTTCGGTGTTTTTTAGACGTAATTTCGCGAAGCCTGAATTTTTATAAAACTGCTGGCGGTAAATAGGTATAGGATAAAATACACCTGATTGTATGCCTGAATTTGAAAGGAATTGTATTAGCTTTTCCCTGTCTTTTTTTACTCTGACAACGTACTGATGAAATACGTGTTTGTATCCGGCTGGTGTCGCGGGAGGAGTTATGTGTTTCAGTTTAAGCAGACGATTAGTAAGGTAATTCGCGTTTTCTATTCTTTTTTCCGTCAGCAGAGGAATTTTTTTTAGCTGTTCTATCCCCATGGCGGAGGCGATGTCGGTTAATCTATAATTATATCCGAGCTCAGAAAATTTATTATTCGCGATTCTGCCGTGATTGATGAATCGGCGGCAACGGTCCGCGATAGATTTTGTGTTTGTGGTAATCATGCCCCCTTCAGCGGTAGTAATGTTTTTGGTGGCGTATAAACTGAATACTCCGCAGTCTCCGAAAGAGCCGGCTCTTTTATTTTTATATTCGGCGCCGTGCGCTTGGGCGCAGTCTTCTATTAAAAGAAGACCTTTTTGACGGCATATAGATTTAATCGCGTCCATATCGCAGGGGAGCCCGAAAAGATGCACGCAGATTATAGCTTTTACCGACGGGTTTTTATTTAAAGCTTTTTTTATTTCATCGGGGTCTATATTGAATGTTTTCTGGTCTATGTCGCAAAATACAGGCGTTGCTTTGCAAAAAAGAATGGAATTAGCAGTGGCTATGAAAGTGAAAGGGGTTGTTATGACCGAGTCGTTTTCTTTTATGCCCGAACACGCCAGAGCCGTGTGCAGGGCGGAAGTGCCGCTTGAGGCGGCGACGGCGTATTGCGTGCCTATAAAACAGCTGAATTTTTCTTCAAAGTCTTTTGTTTTGGGTCCGCACGCTATGTGCCCGCTTTTTAGAACTTCCAGAACAGCTTTCTTTTCTGAACTTGTAATTTGAGGAACCGATAGTTTTATCACGAATTGCCCCCTGCTAAATTTAATTGCTTAATTATAACAAAAACCGTTTCTTTTTTCAAGACCGGTTTTTGGATATGTTTTTGGATACGGGGTTAGAGGTATATTCCCGCTTTTTTTAATCAATTCTTCATGTAACATTTTCTTCCCCCAATCTCGCAGACTATTAGTCATACAACTTATTGAAAGCATTATAGTTAAACATAGCTATTTTATCATAGAAAAAGGCTAATGCAAAATTTGGGTTTAACCCTTCCAACAACAAAATCAACAACAAAATCATATTGACTTGAGTTATGTCTTGTGCTAAAATTGTTATGAACCAATGTTCATAACAGAGAGGTTTATTTATGCGGCCAAAGAAAACGAGATGGGTTAAATGTTTGCCGGGTGAGAGATGCTTCCGCCCAAAATGCAAGCCCATGAGCAAGCTTGAAGGCGTTGTTTTAAGCATCGATGAATTTGAGGCGATGCGGCTGGCGTGTTTGGAAGAAATGAAGCAAAGAGACGCCGCAAAATTAATGAAGATATCGCGTCCGACTTTTTCGCGGATCGTTTCATCGGCATGCAAGAAAGTGACCGATGCTTTGGTAAATGTGAAGGCTATACGGATCGAAGGCGGGTGCTGTACTGTTGGAGGAAAGGCGGTTAAAAAATGAAAGAATGGAAAAAGTTATTGTACGTTATAGCGGCTTTCTTGGCATGTTTCTATCTGCCGGTTGAGAATCTGCGGTTTACTAACGCAATTTTTGAGGCATTGGCGTTGGTTAAATGGTATGCGAGAGAGCATGTTCTTTTGTGCCTTGTCCCTGCGTTCTTTATCGCTGGAGCAATATCCGTATTTGTCAGCCAAGCGTCGGTGATGAAGTATTTCGGGGCTAAGGCGAATAAGTTTCTCTCTTACAGCGTGGCTTCGGTATCAGGGACTATTCTTGCTGTTTGTTCATGCACGGTTCTGCCCTTGTTTTCGGGGATTTATAAGAGAGGGGCTGGTCTTGGACCTGCCATCGCCTTTCTCTATTCAGGGCCTGCCATAAATGTTTTAGCGATTATTTTGACTGCTCGTATTCTGGGGTGGAAATTGGGATTGGCTCGTGCCATTGGGGCAGTGGTTTTTAGTATCGTTATCGGGTTGCTCATGCATTTGATTTTCCTTAAAGAAGAACGTGCCCGCCATGCGAACGGAGATCTTCAATTCGGCGAGGTTAAGGCAAGCCGTCCGTTATGGAAAGATATTGTTTATTTTTTCTCGATGGTTGCGATACTCGTGTTCGCCAATTGGGGCAAGCCGATAGAGGGCGATACCGGCATTTGGAGCTTGATCTATGCGTCTAAATGGTGGATTATGGGGTTCTTCTTGGTGGTTCTATGCCTGACACTCGTCAATTGGTTCAAGAAAAATGAGCTTAAAGAGTGGACATCCGCTTCATGGGGATTCGCTTTGCAGATATTACCGCTTCTTTTAGGCGGGGTCTTGATATCAGGGTTTCTCTTGGGCAGGGTCGGCCATGAAGGCGTTATTCCTTCCAGCTGGGTGGAGGCGTTAGTCGGAGGCAATTCTTTCAGGGCGAACTTTTTTTCATCGATCGTGGCGGCGTTCATGTATTTCGCCACGCTTACTGAGGTTCCCATTTTGCAGGGGCTGATCGGGTCAGGCATGGGCAAGGGGCCCGCGCTGGCGCTTCTTTTGGCCGGACCCGCATTGAGCTTGCCGAGCATGCTGGTTATTCGAGGCGTTATCGGAACAAAAAAGACCGCTGTCTACGTCTGTCTTGTTGTCGTTATAGCGACTGTAAGCGGAATGATTTTCGGGTTTATTGTCAAATAAATATGAGCGATAAAAAAGCCGTTTTTCTTAGCGAAAACGATTTGTTGAGGATTGAGCGGATAGTGCTTGATCACGACAAGGATGATGCCTTCCTTTTTATCAAGGACGTGATCAAGAAAGCTATTGATAGGGAAAAGGCTTCGCAGATGAAGCGGGAAGGCATATAGGTTAAGTCGTTAATGTGCCAATATTGTGGGAATACAGGGTTGTGTTATGTGTTTTTTAGTGCCGTTGGATTGAAATTATTCACGGCAACTAAAAACTGGGTAAAAGGGAGGAAGAAAGAAATGAAAATCGAAATCTTAGGTGTTGGTTGTCCAAAATGCAAACAGCTCACGGCAAACGCCGAGGCGGCGGTTAAAGAGCTAAATATTCAAGCCGAGATCGGCAAGGTGACGGATATCGATAAGATCACCGAATACGGTGTCATGATGACTCCGGCGTTGGCGGTTGATGGCACAGTAGTTTCAGCTGGGAAAGTGTTGAGTAAAGATGAAATAAAAAAAGTTATCTCGAAATAGGGGGTGCATTGATGAGTAATTGTATGTGTAATGAAGCGGGCCTATTGATATTTCCGTGTTCGGGTGGGGCAGATGTGGGGGAGCTATCAGACAGAGTTGCGCGTAAAATGGCGCAATGCGGACAAGCGAAGATGTTTTGTCTCGCCAGTATCGGGGCGCATATCCCGCGCATGATAGAATCTGCGAAAGCGGCCAATAAAATCATCACTATAGATGGTTGTCCTGTTTCTTGCTCAAAGAAAACGTTGGAACACGCTGGTTTTAAAGTGACGGCATTTAATCTTAAAGACATGGGTTTTGAGAAGAATAAAACTAAAGTTAATGAGGAAAATGTTGAAAAAGCGGCTTCTAAAATTTCAGGAGGCAAGAGTGAAGAAAATATTTCTCGTAATTCTGGCGGCTGTTGCGGTAATTAGCTCCGCGATAGCCTTTGCGGCAGATAGCAGTTCAGCGAAAGTCATAGCGTATTATTTCCATGGGTCGTTCCGTTGCCCCACGTGTATGAACATGGAGAAGTATTCAAGGGAAGCGATTGATTCAAATTTCAAAGACGCTCTTGCTTCAGGCAATCTTGAGTTCAAGGTTGTTAATGTGGAGGAGCGCGGCAACGAGCATTTCGTGGATGAATATAAGCTGTATACCAAAACGCTTATTCTCTCAATGGTCAAAGACGGTAAGAAAATTAAATCAAAGAATCTTGATAAGATTTGGGAGCTTGCCCGCAATAAACAGAAATTCATCGAGTATGTGACCGGAGAGGTGAACGCTTTTATGAAGGATGCCGAATAATGGAATTATTAATAGCTTTCGGATTAGCCTTGTGGCTGGGTGTTTTGACCTCGATAAGCCCATGCCCATTGGCTACGAATATCGCGGCGGTGTCGTTTCTTTCAAAGAAAATCACGCATCCGACCATGGTGTTTACTTCAGGACTCGCTTACACGCTGGGCAGGATGGTTGCTTACGCGGTTCTCGGCTGGATCATTATAAGTTCTCTTTTAAGCGTGCCGCAGGTGGCGCAGTTTTTGCAGAAATACATGGTTAAGGCCTTAGGGCCTCTTTTGATAATCACAGGATTATTTTTATTGGAAGTGATCACGATAAAATTGCCCGGTGTGGCGTTGTCTCAGAAGCATCACAATAAGCTGGTTGAGTCCGGCGCACCGGGGGCTTTTCTTTTGGGGCTTATATTCGCCTTGGCGTTTTGTCCGGTTTCAGCGGCGTTATTTTTTGGCAGTCTTATTCCTTTGGCGCTTAATAGTAAGGCGGGAACTTTGTTGCCATTTATTTATGGCGTAGGAACAGGGCTTCCAGTTTTGATTTTTGCTATTGCGATCGCATTAGGCGTTACTTCAATGAGTCATTGGTTTAATAAGATCACAAAGCTTGAATACTATACCCGCCGGATCACCGGAGTGATTTTTATTCTTGTTGGATTGTATTATTCCGGAATTTATATTTTGAAGTTGTTCTAGGGGAGGGGAGCAAATGGAACATGTTATTCATGAAGAAAGACGATTAAGTTTTTTTGAAAAATACCTCACGGGCTGGGTGGTGCTTTGTATTGGAATCGGGATTGCTTTGGGCAAACTGTTTCCACAAGTTGCTGTTACGCTCGATTAGATTTCGATTTATCAGGTTTCCATTCCGATTGCCATTTGTCTTTTTTTCATGATGTACCCGATCATGGTCAAGATTGATTTTGCCGAGGTTGTCAGGGCGGGCAAAACGCCCAAGCCGGTAATTCTTACGATAGGCAGGTTAGCTTGTAACCAGATTGTTTTTAAAGGTAGCAGAATTTGACGGGATTTTTTCTTGAGAATAAACGGCGGGTGTGGTACAATCGAAAAAATATAAGACATCCTAATTAAAGGGAAAAAAGTAGGGTGTCTGATTACAGTGATTTCCGCCAGAGGTCACGCCCAAAGGGAATATTAATGGTTTAATCTCTGTAATCTTAATTTAATCTGTATAATCAGGTATGATTTTTTGATTACAGCTGAAGATTATATCAGGAGAAGATAGTGAAAGAATATTTTAGGCTTTTAAAATTCGTCAAGCCTTATATGGGAATATTGGTAACGACGATTGTTATGATGGGGCTTACGACGCTTGTGTCAACGGTGGCGAATGTAGGGCTTATAATTCCTTTTGTTACTAGAATTATTGCCGGTAAAAATATAGAAGTACCGCCGGAAGCAGGTTCTTTGGTAATTAAGCTTGCGGGATACATTAATTCCTTTGAACGGCTTAACTTACTGTATTTCCTTATTATGGTTGTACTTGCGGCATATTTTTTAAAGGAAATATTTACTTATTTGCATGAGTTGTTCATGAACAAGCTGAGTTTAAGCGTTATTCGAGATGTGAAGAATAAGCTTTATGAGAAATTGTTGGGGCTTTCTTTAAGTTTTTATTCCGAAAATAAGGCAGGGATGCTCGTTTCCAGAATTACTTACGATACGGGAGTTATTCAAAACGCGATTTCCGAAGGCATAAAAGATTTAATTTTCCAGAGTATTCAGTTGATAGCGCTGCTTGTTTGGCTACGTTTTATTTTGGTTAATTTTAAGATTCCCTTTATGCTTTTACTCGGGATTTTCATAATAGTTCCGCTGATAGTTTTACCCATTATCAAAATAGGCAGACATCTGCGCAAAATCAGCGCTATGTCGCAGGAGAAAATGGCGGATATCAATGCTATTCTTTTTGAAACTTTTTCCGGTATCAGAATAGTTAAAGCCTTTTCGATGGAAAAATACGAAGTTGATAAGTTTCGCAAAGAAAACCAGTCTTTTTTTAAAATTATGATTAAGTCCGCGAAACGGATAATATTTGTAAGCCCGTTAGCGGAATTTATAACGGTTGTGTCTGTAAGTTGGATTATGTTTGTAGGCGGAAAAGCTATGATTGAAGGTACGTTGGACCCCGGTGCTTTTTTCGCTTTTCTGGGATGCATTTCTCAGATGATAACGCCTTTTAAGCGTCTTTCTAAAATACATGCTATAAATCAGCAGGCTTTGGCCGCGGCTACCAGAATTTTTGAAATATTTGATACCGTTCCATCGGTATCTCAGGTAAAAGGAGCTATAGACGCGGCTCAATTTAGTGAAGATATAGTTTTTCAGAATGTATGGTTTCGTTATGAAGAAAGAGATATCTTGAAAGATGTTAATCTGAAAGTCAAACGGGGGGAAATAATAGCTTTTGTGGGTCCGAGCGGAGTAGGAAAAACTACTTTGGTGAATCTCATACCGCGTTTTTACGATTGCACCAAAGGCAGGATATTGTTTGACGGTAATGATATAAGGAAAGTGAGCTTTGATTCGCTGAGAAGCCAGATAGGAATAGTTACCCAGGAGACGATTCTTTTTAACGATAGTATTAAAGCAAATATTGCTTATGGAACTGTTTTAGACCAATCAAGGATAGAAAAAGCCGCTAAAATAGCTAATGCCCATGATTTTATAATAAATCTGCCACTCGGCTATGATACGGTAGTAGGTGATAGGGGATTTAAACTTTCGGGGGGAGAAAAGCAGAGATTGTCTATCGCGCGGGCTATTTTAAAAAATCCGCCTATTTTGATTTTAGACGAAGCCACTTCACAGTTGGATACGCAATCGGAAAAGATGGTTCAGGAGGCAGTCAACAATTTGATAAAGGGAAGAACGGCGTTTGTAATTGCCCATAGGCTTTCGACCATTAGAGGCGCTCACAGAATTATTGTTATAAATGAAGGCAGAATTATCGAAGAAGGAACACATGAGCAATTGATGGGAAAAAACGGGCTTTACAGGAAATTATATGAAATGCAGTTTAGGTTGTGAAAAAGCTCTTTTTGGCAAGATAAAAAAATAATTTTAAAAACTTGCAAAAAGACAAAACTGTGTTATAATAATACCTATTTCTTATAATAGAAATGAGTGCATAAATCAATTATAATCAAATAATAAAAAGGGAGAGATGAAATTGCAAGATAATTTAATTAAACAATTTTTAGAAGCAGGTGTGCATTTCGGGCATCAGGCAAAACGCTGGAATCCCAAGATGCGCGGGTTTGTTTTTGGTGAAAAAGGCGGTGTGCATATTATAGACCTTCAAAAGACTTCAAAAAGACTGGAGGAAGCGCGTAATTTTCTTAGAGAAACCGCTTTGAGAGGTGGGGGCATACTTTTTGTAGGAACTAAAAAGCAGGCTCAGGATATAGTAGAGCAGGAAACAAAAAGATGTTCTATGTATTATATTAACTATAGATGGCTCGGTGGAACTTTAACCAATTTTGAAACCATTCGCAAAAGTGTAGCGAAAATGAAGAGTTTGAGACACAAAAGAGAACAAGCCGAAGCCGAAAAAATGACCAAAAAAGAAATCGCGGAATTGAATAAAGAATTGGAAAAACTTGAGAGGAATTTGTTGGGTATAGAAGAAATGCAGGAAATTCCTCAGGCTATATTTGTAATTGACGCTAAAAGGGAAGAAATAGCTATTAAAGAGGCAAATAAGCTGAATATTCCGGTGGTAGCTGTCGTTGATACAAATTGCGATCCCGATGATATAGATTATCCCATTCCCGCGAATGATGATGCTATAAGGGCGATTAAATTGATCACCGGTTTAGTTACGGATAGCATATTGGAGGGACGTGAAGAATTTATTAAAGGCCCGAAGATAATTAAAAAAGCTGAACCGGCGGTTGAAGAAAAAAAAGTAGAAATTAAAGTACCTGTTGGTGAAGAGTTAGATGAAGAGAAAATTGCGATTGATGAAATTGTGATTGATAAGATAGTGGAAGAAGATGTGCCTAAGAAAAAAGACAAAAAAGAAAAGATAAAAAGCCCGAAAGATTTTAAGGAAGAAAAATAATTTATAATGTTTGATTTAGATAAAACGATTGAGGAGAGAGCATAAAATGAGTTTTAGTAACGCTGAAGTCATGAAATTGAGAGAAAAAACAGGGGCCGGTGTTATGGATTGTAAAAAAGCCCTTGCTCAATCTGAAGGAGATATAGAGAAAGCGGTTGAATATTTACGCAAAAAAGGCCTGGAACTGAAAGCAAGAAGAGCCTCTAAAGCCGCTAAAGAAGGCAGGGTCGAGTCTTATGTGCATTTGAATAATAAGATAGGCGTATTGATTGAGTTAAATTGTGAAACCGATTTTGTGGCCAGGACCGAAGATTTTAAAGAATTAAGCAGGGATTTGGCTATGCAGGTCGCGGCTACCGTTCCGTTATATATAGATAAAAGCGAAATTCCCGATGCAGTCATCGAGAAAGAAAAAGATTTGTATCGGGCTCAGGCCGAAGGTAAGCCCGAAAAAGTAAAGGATAAGATAGTGGAAGGCAAGCTGGAAAAGTTTTTCCAGGAAGTATGTCTTTTAAACCAGCTTTTTATTAAAGACACTGCTATGACAGTGGGGAATTACATTGATGCCAAAGTTGCTAAGATCGGAGAAAATGTCGTTGTCCGCAGATTTGTAAGATACCAGTTGGGTGAGGAAATATAATTGGTAAAAAGCAAGCCTACATATAAAAGAATTGTTTTAAAACTAAGCGGCGAATCTTTAAGCGGCCCTAAAAAGTACGGCATTGATCCTTTAGTTTTGGTGAATATTGCCAAGCAAATAAAAGAAATAAGAAGTTTAAATGTGGATGTAGCTATTGTTTTAGGCGGCGGAAATATTTTTAGAGGCGTATCTACATCCGAAAAAGAAGGTATCGATAGAACTACTGCCGATTATATGGGAATGCTGGCTACGGTAATAAACGGACTTGCTTTGCAGGATACATTAGAAAAAATGAATGTAGTTACCAGAGTGCTTACAGCTATTGAAATGAATCAGTTAGCAGAGCCTTATATCAGAAGAAGGGCCATACGGCATTTCGAAAAAGGAAGAATTGTTATTTTTGTCGGAGGGACGGGTAATCCCTATTTTACGACAGATACCGCCGCGGCGTTAAGAGCGGCCGAAATAAACGCGGATGTTATTTTAAAAGCCACAAAAGTGGATGGTGTTTATTCGGCAGATCCGCATAAAGATAAAAATGCCAGAAAATTCAGCAGGCTTTCTTACATAGACGTTATAAAAAGGGGATTGAAAGTCATGGATACTACAGCTGTCAGCCTTTGCATGGATAACGGAATTCCTATAATAGTTTTTAATTTTACTAAAGAGGGAAATATAAAAAGAGCGGTTTTGGGCAACAAAATAGGAACTATTGTTTGTTCGAAAAAGGAGTGAGAAATGAGTTTATCGGGATCGATTAAGTTGGCTGAAGACAAGATGAAGAAGACTGTTGCTGTAATGGATAGTGAATTCAAAAGTATACGCACCGGAAGGGCTTCGGTTTCTCTAGTGGATGAATTAAAAATAGATTATTATGGCAATGCTACTCCTTTAAAACAGTTAGCTACGATAAGTACCCCGCAGGCTAGTTTAATTATGATACAACCATGGGATGCTAATGTTATTGCCGATATAGAAAAAGGGATTTTGAAATCGAATTTAGGATTTACTCCTTCGAATGACGGAAAAGTTATTAGGATTGCTGTGCCTCAATTAACTACCGAAAAGAGAGAAGAAATGGTAAAGTTGGCAAAGAAGACAGCTGAAGACGCGAAAATTTCTATACGTGGAATCAGGAGAGAAGCTAATGAAACCCTTGAAAAAGAAAAAGAGCAATCGGCTATTTCGGAAGACGAGCTTTTTAAGGGACGAGATAAGATTCAAAAGTTAACCGACGAGTATAGTGATAGAATAGACGAGTTTTTAAAAGCAAAAGAGAAAGAAGTATTGGAATTTTAATTTCATGCTTTAACGGCGCAAAACCCCGGTCTTTAGGCTGTGGATGAGTCGAAAAAAAAAGAAATTGTGGGCCGCTAGCTCATCCGGTAGAGCACCGCCCTTTTAAGGCGGGTGTGCCAGGTTCGAGTCCTGGGCGGCTCACCATCATTCTTCGCTAATTATTTAGCATAATTAGCTTCGCCTGATTGTTTCTATTAGGAAAGACGAGCACCTGAAAAAGGGGTTTTCCCGCCACAAACTATGTCTACCTGTCTGCCGACAGGCAGATGGCATACAGGCGGGTCCGCCTTTGGCGTGAAGGGGAAAACCTGCCTGTCTGTAGGCGGGGATCGTTTTCCCATATTTGTATGCTAACTTTCGATAACTAAAAAAGGAGAAGGTTATGCGTGTAAAGAAATTTTATGTAAGCAGTTTATTTATTTCATTGGTTGTGATTTTTGTGTGTTGTCAAGCGGTTTTCGCGGATTCCTTTGGTACTTTGTCCACGACTTTGAAAAAAGGACAATGGATGATGAGTGTGGAAGGTTATAGCGCTGTTAACAGAGATTTGAAATATTCGGATGGCAGTGTGGAATCTACATATTGGGGAATTTATCATGGCCGCGGTTATGGCCTGACCGATAGGATAAATGTATTTGCTAAAGTAGGGTATCACGATTTAAGGATAAATCCAAATCCTTTTAAGAATGAAGAAGAGAGTTTAAAGGGCGGTATGGCAGGGGGATTTTATTTGAAAGGCATTATTTTAAAAGAGCCTGAAAATTTATTTGAATTGGGTATAGGCGGTGGATTTTTGTACTGCATGGCTCATCAGAATAACGGACCTAAATATGATTGGCGGGAGTGGCAGATAGGTACTTATGCCGGTAAAAAATTCGGCAGATTTGCTCCGTATTGCGGAATAAAATATGCCGACGCGGATGCTTCTCTGAAGTTTAAACAAAAAGAAGAAGACCTGCTGGCAGGTAGTATTAATGTAGAATCGGATAATAAAATAGGCGTTTTTGCAGGAACAAACGTCTATTTAAATGAAGATGAAGATATATATTTGAACTGCGAAGTAAATTTTATTTCTTCTATTGAAATAGGCGCGGGGCTTTACTATAAATTTTAATTGACATGATTTTTTTGGTGAATATAATAAAAAAGGTTTTTTGTGTCCCCATCGTCTAGCCTGGCCTAGGACATCAGATTTTCGATCTGACGACCGGGGTTCGAATCCCCGTGGGGACGCCATTTTTTTAATATATTAATTGGCTATTAAAAAGTACTGTTGTGTGTAAGGGGCGGGTAGTTCAGTTGGTTAGAACGCATGATTTACATTCATGAGGTCACAGGTTCGACTCCTGTCCCGCCCACCAGTAAAAATAGTTTGTAGGGTGCAGGCATGCCTGCACCGTTGATTATATTTTTATTAGCGGAATGAGCATGCCCATTCCCTACAGGATTGTTTATTTCATTGTTATGTGGGGGCGGTAGTTCAGTTGGTTAGAATGCCAGATTGTCGATCTGGAGGTCGCGGGTTCAACTCCCGTCCGCCCCGCCATTGTTGACGCTCAGGCGAACCTTGGCAGGCGTAATAAGATAGGGTCGCCATGAGTAAAAAGGCAGTGTATATATGAAAACAATCCATAGAATAATTACGGGCGATTCGAGGAAAATGCAGGAGGTTAAGGATGCCTCTGTACATTTGGTCGTTACTTCGCCGCCTTATTGGCAATTGAAAGATTATGGCAGTAGTGACCAGATAGGATTTAATCACAGTTATGAGGAGTATATTAACAATCTTAATCTGGTTTGGAATGAATGCTATCGCGTTATAGAGAATGGATGTCGATTGTGCATTAATATAGGTGATCAATTTGCCAGGTCTGTTTATTATGGCCGTTACAAAGTCATTCCTATTCGAACCGAAATAATAAAGTTTTGCGAAACAATCGGTTTTGATTATATGGGGGCTGTGATATGGCAAAAAGTTACCACTTGCAATACAACAGGTGGCGCTTCTGTCATGGGTTCTTTTCCGTATCCTAGAAACGGGATTTTGAAGCTCGATTATGAATTCATTTTAATTTTTAAGAAACAAGGAGTCGCAACTCCGGTAACTCATAAGATAAGAGAAAAGTCAAGAATGACAACGGAAGAATGGAATCAATATTTTTCTGGGCACTGGAACTTTGCGGGAGAAAAACAGGGTAAACACTTGGCTATGTTTCCGGAAGAACTGCCAAAGCGTCTAATAAAAATGTTTACCTTTGTAGGCGATACAGTTCTTGATCCATTCCTGGGGAGCGGGACAACGACGTTAGCGGCAAAGAATCTGGGTAGAAATTCTGTTGGCTATGAGATAAACGGAGATTTTTTGCCGTTTATAAAAGAAAGAGTTGGTTGTGGGCAGAGCCTTTTTTCTGAAGAGTGCGCCTTTGAAATATCGAAACAGGAGAAGATAACTGCTAATTTCGCAGACGAAATTCAGAAATTGCCATATATTTTCAAAGATCCAATTAAAGTTGATAAGAAAATAGACCCGAAAAAACTACAATTTGGTTCAAAGATTGATCAGGATAGCGGACAGCGTGAGGAGTATTTTACGGTTAAGGAAGTGGTGAGTCCTGAGTTTATAAAGTTGAGTAACGGGTTAACCGTGAGACTCTTGGGTATTAAACAAGATGTTTTGAAAAATGGAAAGGCCACGGAATATTTAGTCAATAAAACGCGGGGGCAGAAGGTATTTCTGAAATATGATCTGATAAAATATGATTCTGAGAATAGGCTTCTGTGTTATTTATACCTCAAAAATAAGACATTCGTTAATGCCCATTTAGTTAAAGAGGGGCTCGTTATGGTTGATGCCGAAATGGTTTTTAAGTATAAAGAAAAATTCTTAGAATTACAAAATTTGGAGCATGCTCACAATGAAAAATAAACGCTATTCAAAAGATTTTGGAAAAAAAGAAAAAGTTCTTAATTATGCTTGTCAGACTTATCAACTGTCTCGGCCCAATAAAGTTGGCGCAGTTATGGCATTAATCCGTGAATGCCAGCCCAAGTCTATTGAGGAGTGGGAAAAGTGGTATTTTGAGAAGGCGTATACAGATGGAAAATCTTCGGTAAAGGTTACGAAGGGAGTTTTACAGGAGCTTGGAGAGAGACTACACGTTAAAATAACAGAAATCGTCATCCCTGGATGGCAAGAGGCTTTTAGGAATTTGACTCTTCAAGATTGCGTTGACTATATTTCTAATCTAACGATTGAGAGAACGTATGATGGTTTTATCCGTGAGAAATCGGTCGTAACAGATAATATCGCCAAGAAATTTCCAGAGGTTAAGTTCAAAGAATCCGATCCAGAGCTTGATCATGCGGGTGATATAGATTATTTAGGACATGTAGGATCGAAAGCTTTTGGTATTCAGATTAAGCCTGTGACTGCAAAGGCGAATTTTGGTAATTATTCAGCGACTGAGAGAATGAAAGTAAGCTTCCATGATTTTGAGGCTAAATACGGCGGTAAAGTTTTTGTCGTCTTTAGTGTAGATGACGAGATAACAAATACAGAAGTGCTTGAAGCGATAGAAAAGGAAATAGCTCGCTTAAAGAAGAAGGAATAGTGAATAGTTTAAAAGCAAAAAGCATTAACTTTACGCTTTTAATAGTCACTAATTAATGCCGCGGTAGCTCAGTCGGTAGAGCGCGGGACTGAAAATCCCGGCGTCGGCGGTTCGATTCCGCCCTGCAGCACCATATTTTGGATTGCCCACGTAGCTCAGTTGGCAGAGCAGGGCTTTCGTAAAGCTCAGGTCGTGGGTTCGACTCCCTCCGTGGGCTCCATAAAACAGAATTGCGTCGTTTTATCAGTGCAAGCAGTAAATAGACGTGAGTTTAAATTTTATAATAATGTCTTGCCATGAAGCACTAATCTTAAAAGAAATTAAAAATATTTGTATCGATAAAAATTGATACAATAAACACAATATGGCTTTATTTCGTAAATTAAATAAAAAAACAGAAGCAGGTAAAAAAAAAGATATACCTGGCGGATTATGGGTAAAATGTCCGGCTTGCAATGATATAATATACACAAAAACTTTAATCGAAAATTTTAAAGTTTGTTCAAAGTGTGATTATCATTTTACTATTGGTGCCAAGGAAAGAATTAATTTATTAGTTGATAAAAATTCATTTAAAGAATATGATGAAAACATGACTTCAGTGGATTCTCTTGAATTCAAGGGTCCGAAATCTTATAAAGAGAAGCTGGAAGAAGATAAGAAAAATACGAATTTGAAATCCGCGGCACTTTGGGGGCAGGCGAAAATTAATGGCAAAGAGATAGTTGTAGTTGCTACGGATTCCAATTTTATAATGGGGTCAATGGGGTCGGTTGTAGGGGAAAAAATTTCAAGAGCATTTGAAAAAGCAACCGAATTAAAATTACCCATTATTGTCATTTCCGGTTCCGGCGGCGGCGCGCGGATGTATGAAGGGATGTTATCTTTAATGCAAATGGCGAAAACATCTCAGGCCGCGGCTATGCATAGTCAAGCACAGCTTATTTTCATTTCTGTTTTAACAAATCCTACCATGGCGGGAGTAATGGCCAGTTTTGCATCCTTAGGTGATATAATTATTGCTGAACCGAAAGCATTGATTGGTTTTACGGGACCGAGAGTCATAGAACAGACAATTAGACAAAAACTTCCGGAAAGTTTTCAAAAATCGGAATTTTTATTACAGCATGGTTTAATTGATCTTATTGTTCATAGAAAAAATTTAAAACAAACTCTTTCTCGAATTGTAAATTATACCAATTGAAGTTGTCTGAAGAAATAAACCCTTCGCTTTATTCACGGCTTAATTCTTCGACTATGCTCAGGATGGTGAGCAAGGTCGAACTAAAGCGGCAGTTTTGCGCTATTGAAGTATAAAAAAATGTTTAATTTGATTTCGTTGACTTATTATCATTATATAATATATAATAAGACAAAATAATATAAAATATTTATTATTATTCAAATCAACAGGGGGTTTCTTAATGGCAGAAGTTATTTTAAAAGGTGTGACTAAGGTATATAGCGGTAACATCCAGGCAGTACATAAAATTAATCTTGAAATCAATGACAGAGAATTTGTAGTGTTGGTTGGCCCTTCCGGTTGCGGAAAATCTACTACTTTAAGAATGATAGCGGGCTTGGAAGATATAACCTTGGGAGAAATATATATTGGAGGCCGTTTAGTTAATGATACTCCTCCAAAGGATAGGGATATTGCCATGGTTTTTCAGAATTATGCTCTTTATCCGCATATGACAGTTTATGAAAATATGGCTTTTGGGCTTAAATTGCGCAAATATCCCAAAAGTGAAATTGACAGCCGTGTTAAAGACGCGGCCGAAATACTGGGAATAACAGGTCTGTTGAATCGTAGGCCAAAGGCTCTTTCAGGTGGACAGCGTCAGCGGGTAGCTGTCGGCAGGGCTATTGTTAGAAAACCGCTTGTATTTCTTTTTGACGAGCCGTTGAGCAATTTGGATGCTAAATTGAGAGTTCAGATGCGTGCTGAGATAAGCAAGTTGCATACACGCCTGCAAGCTACAATGATTTATGTTACCCATGATCAGGTTGAGGCTATGACAATGGGAGATAGAATTGTAGTTTTAAAAGATGGTTTTGTACAGCAGGTGGCGGACCCCATTACTCTCTATAATAAGCCGGTTAATAAATTTGTTGCCGGTTTTATCGGTAGTCCGCCAATGAATTTTATGGCAGGGAAAATCGAAAAACATGAAAAGGGATTTTATTTCAATGAGGGTAATTTTAAGATTAAAATAGTAGCTGATATGTGTAAGAAGTTGATGAATTATATAGATAAAGAGGTAGTTTTTGGTATAAGATGTGAAGACATCCATGATAAATTATTTGTTTCGGAAGATCCGTTGGATAATAGTATAACGGCAGTAGTCGAAGTTATTGAACCTATGGGCTCTGAAATTTATCTTTATTTAAATAGCGGCAAACACACGTTTAGTGCCAGAGTTAGTTCCAACAGTTGCCCCCAAATAAATCAGGAGATGGATTTAATTTTCGACGCAAGTAAAGTGCACTTTTTTGACAAAATTTCAGAAAAAACTATTTGTTAATGTAATAAAATACGCGTATTGTTTCTGAAGTTGGATTAAATATTTTTAAGTTTTTTAATTGGGTCCGAAGAATACAATCTCCCGCAATTATGAGTATTCATTTTTAATGTTGCGAGATAACATGTTAAGGTTTAGTTAAATGAAACATGTTTTAAAATGGATATAAGTAAAAAGGAAAAAATTTTTTTTTCTATTCTTTCTATAGCAGGATTATTTATCTCTTCTTTTCTTGTTAGCTATTTTTTATGGATGCTTCCCTTTAACCCGCAACTCTATCTTTTCTTGCTAACGGCGATATTAATGTTTTTTGTGGTTTTGATCGTTTTGTCCTCCAGAGCATTTGGTATAGGGGGGGGGATTGTTTTTTGTATTTTATTTTGTTTTGTCGCTTTCAGTATTTCTATAGGGTCAAAATATTCCTCCTTCAACTTATTTATGCTTCTTTATGTTTCTATGTCTGTCGTCGTATATATTTTTTTTAGAAAAGAAAAAAGTTTGCGGCAAATCAATAAAGTGGTTTTTGAAGAATTAGAAGAAAACTTTAATTCTCTTTCGGCGGAGAATCAAAAACATATCCTGCAGGCCGAGGCCTTGAATAAAAAATATTATCGTTATGCTGATTTAAAAAGTGTTGTTGAACTATTAAGTTCTTCGCTGGCTCTGCCGGAAATTGTGCAGATAGTTGCCGCTAAGGCATTAGAGCTTGTCGGTAAGTCCGAACATTGTTTTTTCTATTTAATAGATAGAGAAAAACAGGAGTTGTCTTTAACGGCTTTCCGGACTAAAGGGAACTCTTTTACTAAAATAAAGACAAAAAATGGGGATGCGTTTGACGATTGGGTAGTTAAAAAAAGACAACCGCTAATGGTGCATGATGCCAGAAAGGATTATCGTTTTGGAGACAGTGTGAATGCGGGGGGAAGAAGAGATTTTAAATCTTTAATAAGCGCGCCTTTAATGAACGGCGGGAAAGTTGTAGGAGTTTTAAGGTTGGACAGTAATTATACTAATGCCTATCTTCAGGATGATCTGCGGT
The DNA here is from genome assembly GCA_043822625.1 of Candidatus Omnitrophota bacterium. Taxonomy (GTDB): domain Bacteria; phylum Omnitrophota; class Gorgyraeia; order DAOVKU01; family DAOVKU01; genus JBDRBQ01. The sequence goes on from JBDRBQ010000068.1 coordinate 46,348, forward strand.
TACTGGCAATTATAGCTCATTTGTCCGCGGTTTCGGTTGAGAATGCCTTTTTGTTTCAGAAAACAGTTGAATTAGCTATAACCGACGGATTAACAGGACTGCATGTCCACCGGTATTTTATGGAACGACTTAACGAAGAAATACACCGCGCCGCGCGTACCAAATCTAATTTAAGCTTATTAATGTGCGATATAGATGATTTTAAAAAATATAATGATGAGCATGGACATACTGCCGGAGATTTTGTTTTGAAAGAAATTTCCGGAATTATAAAAGACTGTTTGCAGGCTGGAGATTTCGCGAGCCGGTATGGAGGAGAGGAATTTGCTGTTTTTTTGCCGAAACATGATCGGCAAAGCGCTGTTGAAATCGCGGAAAAAATAAGACAACTAATTGAAAAAAGGAAAGTTGATTTGCGCAAAGGAACGAGCAGAGTTAGTATATCTATAGGAGTAGCTACTTTTCCTCAAAACGGCGTAATTGCCGAAACTCTTATAAAAGAAGCGGATTTGGCACTATATAAAGCCAAGCAGGAAGGTAAAAATAAAGTATGCACCGTTTTAATTTAATGCTAAGCGTTATTTTATTGTTTCTAACGGCGTTTTTTTTTGCCGAATCTATTTTAATAGGAACTATAATTTTTAGTTTTGCCATGATTTCGCTTTTTATATCGGGGTATTCATTTAATACCAAAAGCACTTTTTGTTTATTTATTTTTTCGGTTGTTTTATTATGGATACTTTTGTTTTCGGAGAGCGCGCTTATTTATAGTTCTCTTTTTATATTTAATTTTTCTTTGATTGCGTTGTTCTCCTCTCTTTTTCAGCGGTCATTCAAAACGTCTTTAAGGAATTCCAAGAAAAGCGCGAAAAATTTAAATGAACGATTTTTGAAATTAAAAGAAGATGATTTGAAAATGTTGCAGAAAAACAAAAAGACGGAGATAAGAGTTAATGAAATCGAAGATCTTTATGAGATTACCAAAGATATGAGCATCGCTCTTGAGTTTGAGAAAATTTTCGAAATTTTTAGTAATCTTGTGATTGAAAGATTTAATTTCAAAAGGTGCTCTTTGATTTATGTGGAGAAAACGGAAAAGTTAGATGCGGGACAGGCAAAGGTATTAAGGATTTCAAAAGGAGAATTACAGAGAAAGAGTGATTTTACGCAAATGGATAAAATATTGTTAAATTATTTTGCGAAAGAAGAAAAAGCGGTCTATATTAAAACGGATGATAGTATTGAAAGAAAGCGCGGATTCGGGCTTTCTGTGGATATCAATACTTTTACGGCAGTTCCTTTGATAATCGAAAGAGAACTTATGGGTGTTTTAAGCATAGAGAATTTACAAGAAGAAGATTTTGAAAAATTTTATATAGTAGCAGGACAATTCGCTTTGGAAATGAAGAAAGCCATTTTGTATGAACAGGTCGAAAATCTGGCTTTGACCGATGGATTGACCGGAATTTTTGTACGAAGGTATTTTTTAGAGAGATTAAACGAAGAAATAGAGCGCTCAAAAAGACATAATTTATCGTTGGGGCTTATAATGATAGATATAGATTTTTTTAAAAGATGCAATGATGCGTACGGTCATTTAGTGGGAGACGTTGTTTTGAAAGAAGTAGCGCTAAGTATAAAAAAATGCATAAGAGATGTGGATTTGGCCGGTCGTTACGGCGGAGAAGAATTATGCATTGCCCTGCCTGAAACCGATTTGGAAGGAGTAAAATATGTTGCTGAAAGAATAAGAGAGTCGGTAGAAGAGAAAAAGATTATAGCTTATGATGAAATTGTTAGTATAACTATCAGTGGAGGGATAAGTTTATACCCGAATAATAAAAAAAAGGTTATAGATTTGATAAAGGCTGCTGATGAAGCTTTATATAAAGCAAAAAGAACGGGTAAGAATAAAATATGTATTTATGCCGGATAAATACCGGCAGGTAGTGTTTAAATTTGTATGGAAATCGACTTTGACAGAACCTTTTGGTATTTAGAGGAAGAAGAAATGCAAAATGAATATTATTTCGGAATAGATATCGGAGGGACAATTACTAAAATAGGATTGGTGGATAAGCAGGGAAATGTTTATGATAAAAGAATATTTGCTACTTCTGATTTCAATTCCAAACAAAAATTGCTTAAGTGTATTGTCGAAAGTATAAATGAAATTTCAAATCGAAATTTAAATAGAAAAGAACGTATAAAAGGTATAGGTATCGGCGTGCCGGGGCTGGTAAATTTTAACGAAGGTCTAATATATAATTTGACCAATTTGTCCGGCTGGAAAAATGTGAAGATAACTGAAATTTTAAAAAAACAAACAGGGGTGCCTGTTCTGGTGGACAACGATGTTAATGTTATTGCTTTGGGAGAATATATGTTTGGCGCTGGCAGGGGAACCGCAAATATGATTTGTCTTACTTTAGGCACTGGTATAGGCGGGGGACTTATTATAAGCGGGAAATTGTATAGAGGCAGTTCTTATTCAGCCGGAGAGATAGGGCACTTTCCTATAAATAAAAAAGGGCCTTTGTGTAATTGCGGCAGTCGTGGATGCCTTGAAAGATATATCGGAAATAAATATTTTGTTAAGCAGGTTATAAAAGAAATAAAAAGCAATCCGGCGAAAAGCAAAATTTTGAAATTAGCGGGCAATAGTTTTAATAAAATAACTCCTGAAATAATCGCTCAGGCGGCTGAGAAAGGGGATAATTTAGCAAAAGCGGCATGGGAAGAAATGGCTTTTAAATTAGGAATGGTTTTGGCGGGGGTAATAAATATATTTAATCCCGGTGTAATCGTTATCGGAGGTGGCATGGCTGAAGCGGGAAAAGTGCTTTTTGAACCGTTGAAAACAACCATCGAAAAATTTAGCTTGAAAATACCCTGCAGGACGGTTAAAATACGAAAAGCGCGATTGGGAAACGAAGGCGGCATAATTGGAGCGGCTTCTTTGTTTTTTAATAAAAACTTGAGGTTAAATATTGTTTAATATTGGAATAATAATGAAAGTAAATAAATTTTGTATTTTAATATTTTTGGCGGTATTGTTTTTACCGTTTTGTTATGCTGTAGCCGAGGAAAAGCAGGAACCGATTATTTTTGACGGAGATAAAATCGAGTATTCCGATGAATATAAAATAATTCACGGCTGGGGTAACGTTATTATGCGTTATAAAGACACGACCATGACCGCCGACAAGATGTCTTTTGACACTGAAAATCAGGAAGCCACGGCCGAAGGAGATGTTAGTTTATATAAAGACGATACGGTTTTTAGGGGAAAATACGGACATTATGATTTAAAAACGGAAAAAGGTTTTGTGCGAGACGTAAAATTTTCTTCGGCTTTTGTTTACGGCGGAGCCGAAGAGGTAAATAAAACAGACAAAGAAACCTTCGTAGGCAAACAGGGATATTTCGGAACTTGCCCTTTTAAAAAACCGCATTATCGTCTTCAGACAAAACGCTTAAACATTTATCTGCACGATAAAGTAGTTGCCCATAATGTGATTTTTTTTATAGGAGATGTGCCCTTTTTATACCTGCCTTATTATTCTTATTCACTTAAAGATAACCGTCCCAGGGTAACCGTTATGCCGGGAAAAAGTAAAGAATGGGGATTTTATGTGCTGACCGGCTGGAGATACCGCTTCGATGATGATTCGATGGGTCGAATTCATCTTGACTGGCGCGAAAATATGGGACCGGCAGAAGGCTTTACTCATAAATATAAGACTAAAGATTTGGGAGAAGGGACTTTTCATGGTTATTATATGCAGGAGAGATTAAGAGATTTGCCTGAAGGAACCCCTGCCGAATTCGAACGTTATAGAATAAAATGGGTTCATGAATGGGAACCGGATCTTAATACCAGGACTTTTGCCGAATATCACAACCAGAGCGATATCAATTTCAATAAAGATTATTTTTATACCGAATATGTCAAAGATCCTCAGCCGAAAACTCAGTTTTCTTTTACTAAAAAGTCCCCTTATTACAGCGTGAATTTTTACAGCCGCGTCAGGGTTAATCAATTTGAAACGGTAACGCAAAGTATGCCCGAAGTTAGTTTCAATTTACCGGGTTATCAGTTGGGGCATACTAAATTTTATTATACCAACGAAACAAAGTTTGCCAATTTTAATAAAAAAACCGCGAACGCGGGAATGGTCGGAGGCAATGCTTATTTCTTTACTACCGATACCAATACTGTTAGGGTTGATACCTACAATAAATTAACATATCCCACCAAACTACCGGGGTATTTTAAATGGCTTAATACTACTCCTTACGTTGATGTCAGAGAAACTTTTTATACCAGGGATAAAGACGGCGCGAATCGGGATTTTTTGAGGAATATCTATGGAGCCGGTTATAATTTGAATACCAGAATTTTTAGAATTTTCGATGCTGAAAAGGATTTTTTGGGAATAAAAATCAACAGGCTCAGGCACTTGGTTACGCCTAATATAGATTATGGTTATGTGCACGACCCTACTGTGCCGGCGGATACACTGGAAACATTTGATACAATAGATACTTTGAGCACGGGGAAAGCGTATACCTTCAGGTTAAATAATAAACTTCAGACAAAATGGGTTGATGGTGAAGGGAATCCTGAAACTGTTAATTTGGTAGATTTCGACAGTTGGGTTTATCTTTATCCTCAGCGCGAAGAACGCAGTTTTTCAGATATATTTCTGTCTTTGAAAATCGTGCCTTTTAGGTGGCTTGAAAGTACGAGTTCCACTACTTATAATTGGGTTACAGGGGATTTTGAAGTTTTCAACATGGGTCTTGATATAAATCAACCTAAATGGCAAGTTGAAGCCGCTCACAGGTTTTTGACTAACAATTATAGCGAAAGTTCTTTTAAAGCCCTATATCATTTAACTTCCAAATGGCAGGTAGGTTTTTACGAGAGATACGATTTTACCAAGAAAAGGCTTAATGAACAGGAATATTTTATTGGCAGGGATGTCCATGACTGGATAATTGAACTTACCTGGAATATGGAAAATCCTGGAGGGGAGAGCCTCATGTTTGTTTTTAGAAATAAATCCTTTCCCGAAGCACCCTTGGGATTTGAAACTTCTTACCATGAACCGAAAACGGGTTCTCAATCAGAGCCTATTTATTAAATAAAACAGCACATAATCCGCCTCAGAATTTGGTTGTCAAAAACAACCAATTGTGTTAAAATCTAACAAAATAATCTTTAAATAGTCCTTAATAAATGCGTGTGTTATTTCGGGATAATAAGGATAGATTTTCTTAAAAATCGCGTTTTGGACCTTTTTGAAAAGAGTCTATATTATAAAATAAGGAAGCGGAAAAATGAAAATTTGTGTAATTGGAACCGGTTATGTCGGGCTTGTAACGGGTACGTGTTTCGCGGAACTCGGCAATGATGTCATCTGTGTGGATGTAGACGCGCGAAAAATAGAAAAGCTTAATAATGGAATATGTCCTATTTACGAACCGGGACTTGAAGAATTAGTTAAGAGAAATGCCAAAGAAGGCCGGATTTCTTTCACTAATGATTTAACCAAAGGTGTCGAAAAAAGTCAGGTTATTTTTATCGCGGTGGGCACTCCCCCTAAAGCCAATGGAGAAGCGGATCTTTCTTGTGTCGAAGAGGTCTGTCGTAATATTGCTAAAACTATGAAATCTTACCGGCTGGTGGTTGAAAAAAGTACGGTACCCGTTGAAACAGGGGCATGGGTAAAAAAAACCCTCACTCGTTATGCTGTCAATGAGACGGAATTTGACGTAGCTTCGAATCCTGAATTTCTAAGAGAAGGGTCCGCTGTGAATGATTTTCTTAAGCCGGAGAGAATAGTTATCGGCGTTGAGTCGGAAAAAGCGAAAGAAATACTTTTAGAACTATATGGCCCTTTAAAATGTCCCATTGTGGTTACGGATATAAAAAGTGCCGAGATTATTAAACACGCATCCAATTCTTTTTTGGCGACAAAAATATCTTTCATGAACGCTATTTCGGTTATTTGCGAGAAAGTGGGCGCGGATGTCGAAAAAGTAGCCGAAGGCATGGGGATGGATAGCCGTATAGGAAAAAGTTTTTTGAAAGCCGGTGTCGGATTCGGTGGTTTTTGTTTCCCAAAAGATTTAGCGGCTTTTATCAGAATAGCAGAGAAGCTGGGTTATGATTTCGGACTTTTGCGCGAAGTAGAGAACATAAATGAAGAACAAAAGAAGAATTTTGTAAAAAAGATAGAATCGGCTCTTTGGGTAGTATCGGGTAAGACATTGGCTGTTTTGGGGCTTGCTTTCAAACCCAATACCGACGACATGAGATTCGCGCCTTCTATTGATATAATCAATATGCTGCAGGAAGAAGGCGCTAAAATCAAAGCCTTTGACCCCCAGGCGATGGAAAGGGCGCGGGATGTTTTAAAAGACGTAGAATTTTGTGATAACCCATATAAAGCCATTGAAGGGGCGGATGCTTTGGTAATTATAACCGAATGGAATGAATTCAAAGAACTGGATTTAGAAAAGATAAAAAAGCTTCTCAATGCTCCCATTGTCATTGACGGCAGAAATATTTATGACCCTGAAAAAATGAAGAAAATGGGATTTAATTATTTGTGCGTAGGTAGAAGCTGATATAGGCAAATTATAATTTAGTTTATTTAAATAGGCCCGGGACAGTTAAATGTCAGGGGTTTAGTTCGAAAAAACATGGTTTAATTAAGGAGGACACATTGATAGAAGGAGTAGCAATTAAAAAGTTAAAAGTTATTCCCGATGAACGCGGTCGGCTTATGGAAATTTTAAGATGTGATGATGAAATTTATCAGCAATTCGGGCAGGTTTATATGACCACTGTTCTTCCTGGTGTAGTCAAAGGATGGCATTATCATAAGGTGCAATGTGACCATTTTTGTTGTCTGCGCGGTATGATAAAAGTTGTTTTATATGATTCAAGAAAAGATTCTTCAACCTGTGGGGAAGTTAACGAATTTTTTATAGGAATTCATAATCCGGTTTTGATTAAAGTGCCCCCGTTTGTTTTTCACGGGTTTAAGGGTATAAGCACCGAAGAATCCGTGATAGTTAATATTCCCACACAGCCGTATAATTATAAAACCCCCGATGAATTCAGGGTAGATGCTCATAAAAATGATATTCCTTACGATTGGAATAGAAAAGACGGATGAGGAATAGTTAATAGTTAATGGTGAATAGTGGATAGTGGATGGTGAATAGTTAATAGTTAATAGTTAATAGTGAATAGTGAATAGTGAATAGTGGATGGTGAATAGTTAATAGTTAATAGTGGATGGTGGATAGAAAAAAAACCGCAAAAACTAGTCGGCATTAAACTGCTTTTCCATTTACCATTTAACCATTTAACTAGTCACCACCAACCATTTATCGATACAAGGAGATTATATCATGAAAGGTATTATTTTAGCGGGAGGATTGGGGAAAAGACTGGAGCCTCTTACCAGGATTACGAATAAACATTTACTGCCCATTTTCGATAAACCCATGGTTTATTATCCGCTTCAAACGTTGGTAGACGCTGGGATAGAAGACATTTTAATTGTTACCGGCGGAAATAACGCGGGAGATTTTTTGCGTCTTTTAGGAAACGGCAGTGAATTCGGGCTTAAGCATGTAAATTATACTTATCAGAAAGGCGAAGGAGGCATAGCCGAAGCTTTAAATCTTGCCGAGCATTTTGCCGAGGGAGATAAAATAGTAGTTATCTTGGGAGATAATATTTTCGAAAAGAGCATAAAAACCTATGTTGATAATTTTGATAAGCAGGGAAACGGCGCGAAAGTTTTAATTAAAGAGGTTCACGATCCAGAAAGGTTTGGTGTAGTAACTTTGGATGGTGAAAAGATAACCGAAATTCAGGAGAAGCCCGCCAAGGCAAAATCCAATTATATCGTTACCGGTATTTATATGTATGATAATCAGGTATTTGATATTATAAAGACCTTGAAACCTTCCGGTAGGGGAGAGCTTGAAATAACAGACGTTAATAACGCCTATATTAAAAAAAATCAGCTTACATTCGATGTTTTAGAAGGCTGGTGGACTGACGCGGGAACTTTCGATTCGCTTTTAAAAGCCAGTAATTTAATCGCGGAAAAGGAGAATAAATAGTGATTAAGAAAATTTTAATTACAGGCGGCGCCGGTTTTATCGGGTCTAATTTCATAAGATATTTTTTGGAACAGCACCCTGAATACAGCGTTATAAATTATGATATTTTGACTTATGCCGGCAATCCGGATAATTTAAAAGATTTGGAGAAAAATCCCCGATATGAATTTGTACAGGGGGATATTTGCGATTTTGAAAAAGTTAGAGAATTAACCAAAAAGGTCGACGCGGTAATAAACTTTGCCGCCGAAACACATGTCGATCGTTCTATTTTGGATGCCAGCGCGTTTATAAATACCAACGTTAAAGGTGTTCAAATTTTGCTTGAGGCGGCGCGGGATAATTCAGTTTCACGTTTTTTGCACATCAGCACCGATGAAGTTTACGGCAGTATCGAAAACGGAAGTTTTTCAGAAAACAGTCCTTTTGCTCCCAATAGTCCTTATGCGGCCAGTAAAGCCGCGGCGGATTTGCTGGCGCGTTCTTATTTTATTACTTATCAAATGCCTATTTTAATCGTAAGAAGTTCCAATAATTTCGGTCCTTATCAATATCCCGAAAAAGTAATTCCCCTTTTTATAACCAATGCCCTTGAAAATGAAAGTTTACCTCTTTACGGAGACGGGTTGAATGTCAGGGATTGGCTTTATGTTCTTGATAACGCGCGGGCTATAGATATTGTTTTTCATGAAGGAAAAATAGGGGAGGCTTATAATATCGGCGCGAATAATGAAATAACCAATAGAGATTTGACTAATCGTATATTAGAGATAATGGATAGACCGAAAAGTTTAATCAAATTCGTAAAAGACAGACCGGGACATGACAAGAGATACAGTCTGGTTACGGATAAAATGAGAAAACTCGGCTGGAGGCCGCTATATAAATTCGAAGACGCTTTGGACGAGACTGTGAATTGGTATCTTAAAAATAAAGAATGGTGGCAGAAAATAAAAAATAAGCGCCAGGAATATAAAAATTATTATCAGAAACAATATGACAAACGCTAAACGGCTTTTAGTAACCGGTTCAAGCGGCATGCTTGGTGTAGACTTTTGCTCTGAATTGAGCAGAGATTATAAAATTACCGGGTTTGACTTAAAAGAGCCGCCCTTTAAGATAGAAGGGGTGTTTGATTTTTTAAAAATAGATCTCACCGATGAAAACAGGTTGGCGCGGGAAATAAAGGGTATAAGCCCCGCGTTTGTAATTCATTTAGCCGCGAATACCGATGTGGACGGATGTGAACTTGACGCGCAAAAAGCTTATTTGTATAATTCAGAGACAGCGAAATATATAGCTGAAATATGCAGGAATAATAAAACCCCCCTGCTTTTTATAAGCACGGATTTTGTTTTTGACGGAAATAACAACAGACCTTATATTGAAACGGATGAAACGAATCCGATTTCGGTTTACGGAAAAAGCAAGCTGAAAGGCGAAGAGTATATCGCCGAAATTTGTGATAAGTATTATATTTTCAGGACAGCATGGCTTTACGGAAAATGGGGCAGAAATTTTGTAAAGACCATTGCCGCCAAAGCCAAAACTGAAAAGATGCTAAAGATAGTTGATGACCAACAAGGGTGTCCTACTTATACCAAAGATTTAACTTTTGCCTTAGCTGGATTTTTAAAGAAGTTGCTTCTTGAAGGCAAACATTGCGACAGCGGTATTTTTCACCTTGTTAATTCGGGGAGTTGCAGCTGGCATGAATACGCGAAAATTATCGTGGAATGGACAAAAGCCTCAGCTGAGGTAATACCCATTTTATCAGAAGAGCTTAACAGGCCCGCGCGCCGGCCGAAATGGTCGGTTCTTGATTGTACTAAGTTCGAGGAGTTTTCCGGTTTGAAACTAAGAAATTGGCGGCAAGCGCTCAAGAGTTATTTGAAAGAAGAAGGGTTTTTTTAGTGAATAGTTGATGGTGGATAGTGAATGGTTGGCAAAAGGGAATCTTTATAAAACTATTTATTTAACCTGTTTTTCTATTCGCTATTAAACTGTTAAACTATTAAACTATTAAACTATTAAACTATTAAACTATTTAACTATTTAACTATTAAACTATTAAACTATTTAACTATTAAACTATTTAACTATTAAACTATTAAACTATTAAACTATTAAACTATTCACCAATATTTAAGGAGATAATGAAAATGAAGGCTTTAATAACAGGAATAACCGGTTTTACAGGAAGTCATTTGGCTGAATTTTTACTTGAAAAAGGCGGGA
>JBDRBQ010000069.1:0-2994 GCA_043822625.1 Candidatus Omnitrophota bacterium
CTTGAACTGATTGAAAAGGGCGGGAAATTTTCGTTGGTTATATTGGATTTGAGAATGCCGAACTTAGACGGGATTGAAGTATTAAAGAGAATAAAGAAAATAGATTCCGTTCTGCCGGTCATTATTTTAACGGCTGTGGCAACACATCAAACGGTAGTGGATGTTTTAAAATTCGGGGCGGTTAATTTTATCGCAAAACCGGTCGATATTTACAGGGTCAAAGAGGTTGTAAAAAAAGCGTTACTACAGGGCAAGGGGCAGAGTCTGGGTTTCGGCACGGTCAGAGAATTAGTTTCCGCCGACGAACTTTTAAAAGAAAGTTTTGCTGAAGCTATCAAGGTTTTAACCGAAATCATAGAAATCAGAAACCCTTCTCTTGCCGCTCATTCCCGCTGGACAGCTAAATACGCGGTGGCGATTGCCGAGAGAATGGGATTTTCAAAAGAAGAAATAGAAGTTATAAGGCAAACCAGCCTGCTTCACGATATTGGTAAGGTAGGCCTTAGCGATGAAATTCTTTTTAAAAAAGAAGAAGATTTGACCCCTGAGCAAAAAGAACAATTGAAACAGCACCCTCAAATGGGAGAAAGAATGCTCAAGCATTTCAAGCTTATGAATATAGAACAAACTATTATTCGTTACCATCATGAATGTTTTGACGGTTCCGGATATCCGGACGGCTTAAAGGGTGAAGAGATACCGGTTTACGCGCGCATTGTGACGGTGTCGGATGCTTTTGAAGCCTTAACGTCTGCTAAATCTGGAAAGGAGCCGCTTTCCCAAAAAGAAGCTATAAATAAATTACGTCAGGAAAGCAACACTCAGTTTGATTCTAAAATCGTGGAAGTTCTTGGCGAAATAATACAGGACTAATGGCATAGCGCAAAGAGTAGTGGTGCTAAGCGCATTCCTTTTCTAAGAATTCTATTTTTTCCTCTATTTAATCTCTAATCAGAAACCATTGTTTAAAGGTATTTTTGGTGTATAATAAATAATATGATTATTAATGTTAAAATCAATCCCCGGGCTAAAAGGAATCTGGTGGAAAAGCAGGCCGAAGATTTATTCCGGGTTTATGTAACCGCTCCCCCCGAAGATGGTAAGGCCAATAAAGCTATGAGAGAATTATTGGCGGAGCATTTTGGTATAGCAAAAAGTAAAATTTCCATTATCAGCGGGGAGAAATTCAGACAGAAAGTAGTGAAAATTGATTTGTAGGGGCGAGATTTTCTCACCCATTAGGATATTGAGGCGTTTGCCCGTGTCCTTTTATCATATTGGAGAAAGCAAAATGAAAAATTCGCGGACAGCCGAAATTTTTAGAAACGTAGCTTATATGCTCGAAATAAAAGGAGAAAATCCTTTCCGTATAAGAGCCTACCAGAAAGCCGCGCAGATTATCGAGAATTTAACCGAAGACTTAACACAATTAGCTGAGGAAGATCGCCTTATCGAATTGCCGGGCATAGGTGAGGATTTGGCACGGAAAATAAAAGAAATCTTAAAGACGGGAACACTGAAAACGTACGAAAACCTAAAAAAAGAAGTGCCTGAAGAGGTACTTGATATGCTTGGTATTCCCGGGTTAGGCCCGAAGACGGTTAAAATGTTATTTGAACAACTGAAGATTAAAAATACCGCTGATTTAAAAAAAGCGGCCAAGCAGGGAAAGCTTACCGGCATCGAGGGCATAAGAGAGAAAACCGTTGAAAATATTTTGCGCGGCATAGCGGTAATCGAAGAAAACGCGGGGAGAATGCTTTTAAATACCGCCGATAGTGCTGCTGCTGAAATTATCTTTGAATTAAAAAAAATGAAAGAAGTGAAAAAAATAAATATTGCCGGAAGTCTACGCAGGATGAAAGAAACGGTAAGAGATATAGATATATTGGTAAGCTCTTCAGTCCCTCGCAAAGTAATGGATAAATTTACGCGTTTAAAACAGGTAAGGTCGGTTATCGGAAAAGGTGAAACTAAATCCAGCGTTTTGATAGAAGACGGCGTGCAGGCAGATTTAAGAGTGGTGGCTGATGAATCTTACGGAGCCGCGTTTCTTTATTTTACCGGCTCTAAAGCGCATAACATAAAATTGCGCGCGATGGCGCGGAAGAAAAAAATGAAAGTCAGTGAATATGGGCTTTTTAAAGGCAGTGCCAGAATAGCGGGCAGGACGGAAGAAGAGATGTATGAAAAGTTGGGGCTGTCTTTTATACCGCCTGAGTTAAGGGAAGACTCCGGAGAAGTGGAAGCCGCCCAAAAAAATGAACTGCCGCGTTTAATAGATTACTCGGATATAAAAGGCGATTTGCATGTTCATTCCAATAAAAGCGACGGCTCTTATAGTGTTGAGCAATTGGTGGAGGCCGCCCAAAAAAGAGGTTATGAGTATATTGCCATAACCGACCATTCTCAAGGGCTGAAAGTTGCCGGAGGGTTGTCGGTAAACGACGCTAAAAAACATATCGAATACATTCGTAAACTGAATCAAAAGTTAAAAGGCATAACGCTTTTAACCGGTTTTGAAATCGATATAAAAGATGACGGTTCGCTTGATTATCCGGATTCTTTATTGAAAGAATTGGATATCGTTATCGGCGCTATACATACAGGTTTTAAGCAGTCGAAAGAAAAACTTACCAATCGTATAATAAAAGCCATGCAAAATAAATATACCACTTTTATTTCTCATCCTTCCGGCCGGTTGATAGGCGCCAGAGAGCCTTATGAGATAGATTATGATGAAATTTTTAAAGCCGCGCGCGATACAAATACTTTTTTGGAAATAAGCGCCTATCCGCAAAGACTTGATTTAACCGACGTGTGGGCGCGGCGCGCTAAAGAAAAAGGCGTGAAAATGGTTATCGTCACCGACGCGCATATTCTCGACCATTTTGATTACATGAAATACGGTGTAGCGGTAGCACGGCGGGGATGGCTTGAGAAAAAAGATGTCATTAATACCCTGCCGCTGGAAGAATTGAAGAAAATATTAAA
>JBDRBQ010000070.1:0-5786 GCA_043822625.1 Candidatus Omnitrophota bacterium
AAAAATCATTACCATACTCTCCCCCTTTGGAAAAGGGGGCAGGGGGGATTTGTTTTTGATTTACAGTCTTCTTTTTAACTCCCCTCTCCCTTAATGCCTGCAGATCAACGAAATTGCAGCGTACTTACTATAATCAAGTAAATCAAATGGGCACAAAAAAAACCCTATACCTTTTATCATTGGTATAGGGTGCACCCTGTTTTACTTTACCCTTGAGATTACCGCTTTTGTCCTCGCAAAAAATACGCAATAATCAACTACCTTTTTTCGGCAGGTCTTCTGGCTTACCCTCTTTTTCGCCGCCTTCCCGTCCTGAAATTTCAGAATAGTGGCATAACACGCGAAAAAGTATTTTTGGGTTTACAGCTCCGGGAGAGCTTCCGATTCTCCGCCTCAGGCGGACCACGGAATTCCCTTTCAAGTCCTTTTCAAAGGACACCGAAAAAATAAAATAATTTTTTTAAAGAACAATTTAGTTTTTAGTATAACTTTATTTCCCGCCGTTGTCAAATTCTTAAGGTTCTATTCTTTTTAAATCAGAAACTAAATCGAAATGGCTGTCATAAGAATAAATAAATTCGATTCCTTTGTTTTTCATAAAAACGACGTGATACGCGTCAATAAAATCAATCTTCTTTAATTCATAAAGAGTAATCGCGACAAGCAAAATATCTTTTTCATCAACATGAAAATTAGGCGTATTTAATATTTTTTGCACACAATCTGCTATCTCGCTTCTGGACAATTTATAAGCTTTTTCCAACGTCCAAACTATTTCGGCGACGACCATGGTAGAAATACAAAGAGTTTCTTTATTGTCAACCGCCTTTTTGAATAACTTCCCGCACTTTTTAGCTTTTTCAGGATCATCACAGGTTAAATAGCGCAATATGACATTGGTATCCAAAAAATTCATTTCGCTTCCTTCTTTGTTTCTTTAGCAACTTCGGCCTTTACATCTTCCCGCAACGCGGAAAAATCTATCGCTTTTTTAGAAGTTGTCTTAACCATCCCCATAACATCAAGAATATTGCCTTTAAGCGGTTTCAAAAACACTCTTTCTCCATCCGTAATATAAACGATTGTATCACGCGCTTTAAGATGCAAAAAATTCCTGATTTCTTTAGGTATTGTAGTTTGGCCCTTAGAAGTAACTACGGATAAATGCATAGAATATCTCCCCCTTACTTTCAGCTCATCTACTTATACAATAACATATCCCTTACTTTTTATCAAGAGCCTTACTTGTTTTAGTAGAGGCTTTACAATAAACGTTTCAAAGCCGGAATTTCAAAAACCCCGCGGCTTTCAGCCAGCGATAGGTAGCAATTCCGACTATTATGAGGGCAAGCGCCCCGTAAATACCGCGCAAATCCTGCATACTTAAAGCGATAAGCCCGAAGCATATAGTAAGAAAATATATAGAAAGCACAACTTTTTTATGAGAAGCACGTTCTATAAGGAGCTTATGATGTATATGTTCTCTGTCTGCTGAAAAAATTTTCGCTTTTCTGGCGACCCTTCTGACAATAGCAAGCGCGGTATCGATAATAGGCACAGCCAAAGTAATTATAGGCACAAGTAAAGTTACAACCGCGGTACTCTTTTGGTAAGCTTCTATGGCAATAGCCGAAAGAATAAACCCCAAAAACATACTGCCGGTATCCCCCATAAAAATTTTCGCCGGCGAAAAATTATACGGCAAAAATCCAAAAACAGAACCAGCCAAAGCCAGCGTTAAAAAAGCCACCACATAATTATTATGCCAACAAGCCGCTATAAAAATAAATATGGCCGCAATCCCCGAAACACCCGCCGCCAAGCCATCGAGCCCATCCGACAAATTTACGGCATTAGTAAATCCGAGTATCCATATTAATGTAAACGGCACACTCAAAATACCAAGCGACAACTGCCCCGGGCCAAAAGGATTCGTCAAAGTTTCGATTACAAAACCGTAATTCATCAAAGCAATGGCGGCAAAAATCTGCCCGTATAATTTCCCCCGCGGATAAATGCCCTTTATGTCGTCATAAAGTCCCAACAGAATTATTACAAAACTCCCGAAAATAATACCCGCGAATCTTTCTGAAAAAGGGGCCATAAAATAAGGGTTAAATTTAAAAGCAAAAAATACCCCCACCATAAATGCCATCCAAATAACGATACCACCCGTCGTAGGCATAGGTTTTTTATGAACCTTGCGCGCGGAAGGTTTATCTACTATACGTCTCTTTTTCGCGAAAAGCATATAAAGAGGCGTCGCTAAAAAAGCAATCAACCCGGATATAAAAAATATCTTTAAATAATCCCCCAGCATTTTCACTCTCCAATTTAAATATTTATTTAATTATACTTATCCTTAATTAACAAAATGAATATTTAAATCTAGCCCAAGAAGTTCCATATCCAAAACTCCTTTTATATTATCCATCTTGCATATCACTCCATATTATTCTTACTAAATCGGAGTATATTCCATTTTCAGCAAATAGTCAAAATTTTTTTAGTGCTTAAAGCATCAGTGTGTTTTCTCTAAACGCCTTACCATTTCCCGATAAACTTCCATGCCTTCCCGATTACCAATGGCAAAAATAATTACCTTCTTATTTTTTTCATCTAATTTATAAACAATACGGTATTTCTTCTGGCAAAAATATAACTTCAGGTAACCGGTAAGATCAAACCCCGCTTTCTTCCCCAATGTCTTGCCTAACTCAGGTGAACTAATAAGCTTTTTAAATTGAATAATTACCTGTTTCCGGACACCTTTATCAAGATTAGCAAAATCTTCTTCCGCGTCACATTTCCATAGCAAATCATAAACCATATTTGTCACGCAGTTTTTCTATAGAAACTTTTTTCTCCGAACCGGTTTTTCTCTGCTCGATTAACTCATAAAGATGCAAATGTTCCAACAATTCGGTCAACTCCTCCAATTGCTCTTTCATTTGCTCATAACGCTTATAATCCATCAACACTGCTTCCGGAGCATTATGTTTAAATATAAAAATATCATGAGAAGACACCGCGTCTTCATATTTCTTAAACGCCCTCACAAGCTCTGTCCTGCTTACAATTTGTTTCCTATCAAAAATTGTGCCCATTAAAATAACCTCCCTTACACAATTAGGCTGTGCTGAGTTTTAAAACACACATAAACTTATAATCCTCCGCAAAATCTACGTCTTTATATGCATATAATAATACATGTTTTTATACGCGTCAAGAAAACATTTTCAGGTTTTTTAAATGATACCGGACTCTGCGCGGCTAGTATTTTTTATATTTTCTTAGCTTTTTCAAAAATACCGTTTTTTGTCATTCCGCGCCACAAAACGTTGGCGGGCAGACCGCACTTGATGCGGAATCCAGTCGCTTTGATTTTATCGTCGAACTGCCACTACCCTTGTTACCACTTCGTAAGTGGTAACGGTTTCGACACAACATGATACATGATACATTTTTTTATTTTGCAAATAATAAAGCTTTATGTTATAACATAATAGTGCCGAATAAATTTTTTTCTCTTTCGGCAAAACAACAGTCTATTATGGGAAAAATACAGGGAAAGATTAACACAAAAATTGCATTCGAAATAAAAGCGGAATTGGGCTTTTTAATTAAGACAACAATCGCCTATTGGAATGTTATTACTCAGATAAAACACCCCAGTATTCAAGGCAAAGAAAAACAAGTTAAAGAAACACTGGCATGCCCTTCTGAAATACGACAGAGCAAAAAAGACAAAAAAGTATATTTGTTTTATAAAAAATATAACAGCAAATTTTTATGCGTTGTTGTTAAAATCGATAAAAAGAAAGGCTTCATAGTAACCGCATATTATACGGAAAAAATAAAGGAAGGTGAATTAAAGTGGAAAAAATAAGGGTGTATTATGATTCAAAAGGAAACACTTTAAATGTGTGGTTTGACAAACCCTCGAAGGAATATATATCGGAAGAAACAGGAGAAGAAGTCATTTTAGCAAAAGACAAAAAAGGGAGAGTTATAGGTTTTGAAAAATTAAACTTTTTTATTCCTCCCAAGAAAAAAATAACAAGCCTGCCTATTGAAGTTCTAATAAATTAAAACGTCGAATATTTTTGAACTTCCCCGCCTTCTGTTTAAATTCAAACCTCGTTACCACTTCGTAAGTGGTAACGGTTCCAGCACAGAGGTCTTTCCCTTTATTATTTAAAAAAAATCTAAAACTAACCATAAAATCCTCTCTGCTAAATTCAAAAATAGGTGTGACCCCTTTATGTGGGGGTAACCATTTACTATTTACTATACTCAAACCCGCTTTTATCATCTTTGGCAAAGTCAGCGGTGGTAGGGTTGTTGCCGATAAGCAATAGCTGAATACTATAATCGCCGCTTAATCCCAACGCGTTTTCAGAGATTGCCGCTTCATAACGATTGCCGGCACACGCATAATTTAAAGCCTCCGTCGCGAACCAGCCCCAGCTGGTACCATCTCCGGTATATTGGTATAAAGTACTACCTTCTATCAAATACTCCGCGCCTATATTGAAACTGCCGTCGCATCCTCTAAAACCGGTAGAAGCATTATTATCCGTATCTATATAAATTCCATAACGCCAGGCGTTGGATATAAAGTCTATGCTCGAAGCAGTCTGATAACTCAAATATAACTTACCCTCTTTATCGCATCCCCACACTTTTTCCCAGTCCACCTTATCGCCTTGTGAAATATCTCCTGTGGCATCGGTCCCCAACAACATCGTTTCTTTCCAGTCATCGAAATTACCGTCTATAGCGATACTTATTTCTTCCGGCTTAAGAGAATTATATTTTTCCAAAATCTCTCCGGCATTTAACGCAACGTCATAAATACTTACTTCGTCTATTGTCCCATTAAAATAATAAGCAGGGGTACTGTTAATAAATCTAGCGCCGATTAAAACAGGTGTCGCGTGATTAATTAAACCGCCGCCGATGTTCTGAACGTCCAATTGCCCGTCTATGTAAATAAATTTAGTTTCTCCGTCGAAAACAACCGTTACATAATGCCAATCATTAAGACTTATTGTTTGATTAGATGTTATAGATGACCATGTAGATTCTACCGAAAAATAAATTCTACCATCAGGGGCAAGTGATAATAAGTAACTACCCGCGACTCCGCCGTTATATTTTGAAATAATATCCGCGCAAACTGCCGGATACTCCGGTATGTTTATCCACGCTTCAAGCGTAATGGCATTCGCGAGATTAAGATTTGCCGCGTCTGCGATTTCCACATAATCATTACCGTCAAACAATAATGCCGAACCGCTTATCCCCCCTGTCCAGCCCGCGCCATTTATGATACCGTGATTATTATTCAAAGACGCGTCATTGGCGATAATGCCTGAATTTTCATTAAAGTACCAGCTGCCTGCGGCACGATTATAGCACCAAGAATAATCCGCGGAGGGAACAAGCCCGTTCCAACGAAAACTTCCCGCTTCCGACCAAGTGCTATCCAACATACCCAAACCGTCTTTTCTGTCGCGCAAAACACCTGCCCAATTTTTAACATCCTCTTTTTTACAATAAGGAGAAACCAAATAATCAAAGCCTTTGTCTTTGAAATAGCCGGGGCTGTTTGCCATATTTAACGAATCGCCCCACCAAATAATAGGAATAATATCGGTTGCAATTAAATCTGCGGCATAACAAGTATCGCCACTCGGACCTCCATATTGAGCCTGATAATCCTTACCCCACGAAGAATTAGGATTCAGCCCGCCGCCGTTATGCCAGGGATTGAGCATATC
>JBDRBQ010000071.1:0-16347 GCA_043822625.1 Candidatus Omnitrophota bacterium
GGCGGGTAGGCCGTTAAAGTTCAATGGTAACATTGAAAAGAAGATAAATGGCCATCATCTGCCTAAAGGCAGATAACAGAACTCGGCTTAAAAAAGTGTGTTTTTTTATCAGACCCATTCGGTTTTCTCTTTATGAGAATAACTGAATGGGTTTTTTTATGAAAACGGTTGTTTAATACGCTCTAAGCTAAACAATATCATAAACGGAAAAAAGGATTCTTTCTTGTTTAATATTGGAACGGGGCTATCGGAGGAATACTCATTAAAATACTTGCGTTTTTGTTTTTTATGTTATGCGTCGGTTTTTATTTGATAAAAGCGGTTTTTTTTGATATAATTCTCCTAACTTTAAGAAGAGAAGGTGGAGCTAAATTATGAACGACAAAAAAATAGCTGTTATCGGTGACGGAGGTTGGGGAACGACTTTAGCCATTCATTTATATAAAAAAGGTTTTCGTGTAAGCCTATGGAGCGCTTTCGAAGAATACGCTGATATTTTGATAAAAACAAGAGAAAACGCGAAGTTTTTACCCGGCATAAAAATACCTCAAGGCGTAGAAATTTCTCATTCTTTGAAATCAGTTGCCGAAGATGCCGGCTTGGTAATACTTGCCGTGCCGTCACAGTACTTAAGAGAAGTTCTTTTGAAATTAAAAAAAGAAATCACGCCTGAAAAATATGTATTTTTAAGCGTAATAAAAGGTCTTGAAATAGGGACCATGAAAAGGATGTCCGAGGTAATTTATGAAATTCTCGGGAAAATAAAATTAGCGGTTTTATCCGGTCCCACTATCGCCAGAGAAGTAGCGCACGAAACTCCGTCGGCGGCGGTTGTTTCTTCGACTGATAAATCCACAGCGGAGAAAATTCAGGATATCATCATGTCTGATTATTTCAGAATTTACACAAATTACGATTTAATCGGGGTAGAATTGGGCGGAGCTTTGAAAAACATAATTGCCATTGCCTGCGGAATTTCAGACGGCATGGGATGCGGCACCAATACAAAAGCCGCTATTTTGACACGCGGATTGGCGGAAATGGCAAGGATGGGCACAGCCATGGGAGCAAAAAAAGAAACTTTCTGGGGCTTAAGCGGCATGGGTGATTTAGTGACAACCTGTAGTAGTTCTTTTTCAAGAAACAGATTTGTAGGCGAAGAGATAGGCTGTGGGAAAAAGATAACAGACATTTTAAGTGGTATGCATATGGTTGCCGAAGGAGTAAAAACCTGCGACGCCGCGCATCAATTGGCAAAAATCAAAAACATAGACGCGCCCATTACCGAACAGATATATTTAGTTTTGCATAAAAATAAAAAACCTGAAATCGCCGTAAAAGACCTAATGTGCCGGAAGAAAAAAGAAGAAAAATGGTAAAAGACGGTGAATGGTGAATGGTGGATGGTGAATAGTAGGGGCCAACGCCTGCCTGCCGGTAGGCAGGGCTGTTGGCCCGATAATAACAGATATCGTAGGGTCACGGCGTGCCGTGGCCGTTAATTTAAAAGAAGCAAATTGAAATAAAATAACGTAGGGGCGCTGCTTGCCTGCGCCCGTTAAAAAATAAAATTTAAGGAATATTTATAAAACGATGATTATTTCAAAAATATTTTTTATAATAAATATTATTATGGGTCTTGTAATTTTTCTGATGTCTCTTGGAGCTTTAGAAAAATTTAAAAACAAAATAATATCTTCTAAAATTTACCTTATAATTTTCGCGGTCTATTTTTTAATAGCGTCTATTGCAAGTAGTTTTGATATGGAAAATTATCGTTCGAAAGTTTTAAACTTGATAGATAAAAATTTAGAAACCACGTTACTTACTCAAGATATAGATTACTTTAAATTTAAATTAATTAAAAACCCTAATGGGAATCTTTGTATTCTTTTATACACAAGAGAACAGTTCCCCGAACTAAATTTCCAAATGGGAAATAGATATTATCTTGTAGGAATGTATGGTGAAGCTGTTAAAAAATATGTATTAGCTATTGATGAAGTTAAGCAATGGACGGATTCTCAAGATTATTTATGGAAAGTTTATTGCAATTTAGCTCTTGCTTATAATGCGAATGGCGATAAAGATAAAGCTAAAGAATACGCTGAGGAGTGTCTATCAATTAATCTTAATGTAGATGCGCCTAACAAATTAATAAAAAGACTTGAGAAATAAAAACTATTCACCAACGACTATTCACTAATAACTATTAACTGTTTTTATCGGGGCGTGGCGCAGCTTGGTAGCGCGCTTGAATGGGGTTCAAGAGGCCGTGGGTTCAAATCCCGCCGCCCCGACCATAATTATTTAGCATAATTAGCTTCGCCTGATTGCGTATATAGCAAAAGGAATGAGAATTCAAGTTTTACCCTCCCTCTTTATGGGGGAGGGGTAGGGTGGGGGTGAAAAAAGTTATAGAAATAAATAGCAAGAATTTAGCAAGAAATCTTAGAAAAAACTCTACTGATACCGAACAATATTTATGGAGATATATAAGAAATAAGCAATTAGAAGGATTTAAATTTCGTCGTCAACAAGTAATAGGTAAATATATAGTAGATTTTGTTAATTTTGAAAATAAGATTATTATTGAATTAGACGGCGGACAACACGCTGTATATCAAGAGAAAGATAAAGTTAGAGATAATTGGTTTAAAAAGCAAGGATATGAAGTTTTACGGTTTTGGGATAATGAAGTTTTGAATAATGTGGAAGGTGTATTAGAGGTAATAAGAGAGAAGCTTTTGTTTTATTATTCTACCCCTCACCCCAACCCTCTCCCTCAAGGGGAGAGGGAAAACAAAGTTTAGCTCTCTCTCAAGGGAAGAGGGAGAAGAAAGTTTAGTTCTATCCTGCGCAATTAGGGAAAAATCATTAGCTGATTTATAACAGCTAAAAAAATAAAAAAAGGAGAGTAAAAGTAATGGCTGATGTAAGAGAAATAAAGGACACGAGTGCAAATCCCGCGCCTCTTGGGTTGTTGGGGTTTGGAATGACTACGGTATTGTTGAATTTGCATAATGCCGGTTTTTTTGGTTTGAATACAATGATTTTGGCAATGGGTATTTTTTATGGGGGTATCGCGCAGGTTATCGCCGGAATTATGGAGTCGAAAAAAAATAATACTTTCGGCATGACAGCGTTTATATCTTACGGTTTCTTTTGGATTTCACTAGTAGCTTTAGTGCTAATGCCAGGCAAAGGCATGGGAAATGCCACGGAAGTTTCAGCTATGGGCGCGTATTTATTTATGTGGGGCATATTTACCTTGTTTATGTTCTTCGGTACTTTTAAATTAAGCAAAGCTTTACAATTTGTATTCGGCACGTTGGTTATATTGTTTTTCCTTTTGGCAATAGGAGACTGGATGGGAAGCGCGCTTATAAAACGCGTTGCCGGTTTCGAGGGAATTGTATGCGGTCTTTCGGCTATATACACCGGTTTGGCTCAAATTTTAAATGAACTTTACGGTAAAACTGTAATGCCTTTAGGTGTTGTAAAAAAATAAGAAGGATTCAAATGCGAAAAAATATCAATGTAGGCATAATTGGTTATGGTCAAATCGGAACCGGTTTGGTCGCGGCGTTGCTTGATAAAAAATTCGAATTAAAGAAAAAAATCGGTGTTGCCATCAATATTTCGGCGGTCTGTGATAAGGATTTAGTGAAGTTAGAACAGGCTAAGCTTAAGAATATTTATATTTGCAAAAACGCCGATGAACTTATCGAAAATAAAGATATTGATGTAATCGTTGAATTGATCGGCGGTATTCATCCGGCGGAAGAAATTATTTTAAAGGCTTTAAAAAATAAGAAACACGTAATTACGGCCAATAAAGCGCTTCTTTCACAAAGTCTGGAGAAAATTTGCCAAACGGCGAATGAAAACAACGTTAATATTTATTTTGAGGCTTCGGTTGGCGGCGGAATACCGATAATAAAATCTTTGAGAGAAGGTTTAGTAGCCAATAAAATTGAAGAGATTTCAGCTATTATAAATGGCACCTGTAATTTTATCTTAAGTGAAATGAGCAGTAAAGGGACTGATTTTAAAGAAGCCTTAAAAATTGCTCAGGCCGAAGGTTATGCCGAAGCGGATCCTTCGCTTGATATAGACGGATGGGATTCAGCTCATAAGATTGTGATACTCAGTTCGCTGGCTTATTCAATTGGCGTTAAGATGAAAGATGTTTACGTTGAGGGGATAAAAAATATCAGTTCGATGGACATAAAATACTGCAGGGAATTCGGATACGTTGTAAAACTTTTAGCTATAGCCAAAGTAAATAAGGATAAATTGCGGTTAAGCGTTCACCCGACCCTATTGCCTAAAGATTATCTTTTGTCGCAGGTAAACGGTTCTTTCAATGCCATTTATATTAAAGGAGATTTAGTTGGTGAGACAATCTTTTATGGCAGAGGAGCTGGTCCAAATCCGACTTCAAGCGCGATAATCAGTGATTTGGTTAATCTGGTCGTCGATCTTAAGAAAGATGTTAATTTTGAAAAAATAGAATTTAATCCATTGGAATCAAAGTTAAAACTGCAAAGTTTCCAGGATGTGAACTGCCGTTATTATTTACGTATCATGGCGTTGGACAGTCCGGGTGTTTTATCCAGAATTTCTGGCATACTCGGCTCGCATAAAATCAGCATAGCTTCGGTTATGCAAAAGGAAAGAGCTAAAGAAAGAGCAGTGCCTATTGTTATGTTGACGCATAATGCCGAAGAAAAAAATATGGAAGCCGCCGTTAAAGAAATATATAAATTGTCTATAATTAAACAAAAGCCGGTTTTAATAAGAATTCAAACATAATTTAAATATAGGTGCAATATGATAAAAGGACTTATTCAGAAATATAAAGATTATTTGCCTGTTACAAACAGGACTCCTATAGTTAGTCTTACAGAAGGAGATACCCCGCTCATTAAAAGCGAGTATCTTAGTAAGTTAGTGGGAGATAAAAGCGAAATTTACTTAAAATACGAAGGCCTTAACCCAACCGGTTCCTTTAAAGACCGGGGTATGACACTGGCTGTATCTAAGGCAAAGGAAGAAAGCGCGCAGGCTATAATGTGCGCTTCGACCGGAAATACTTCCGCTTCTGCCGCCGCTTATGCCGCGCGAGCCAGAATGAAGTGTTTTGTGTTAATTCCTGAAGGGTCTATCGCGCTAGGGAAGTTGGCGCAGGCTTTGATTCACGGTGCGAAAGTAATTGCTATTGACGGCAATTTTGACGATGCATTATGTCTGGTAAGGGAAATTACGGAAAATTACCCCATAAAATTGGTCAATTCAATTAATCCTTATCGTATTGAAGGACAAAAAACAGGTTCTTTTGAAATTTGTGATGATTTAGGATGCGCGCCGGAATTTCACGCTATTCCGGTAGGAAACGCGGGGAATATTACCGCTTACTGGAAAGGATACAAAGAATATTACGAAAAAGGCAAAATAGATTGTCTGCCGATTATGATGGGTTTTCAGGCGGCGGGCGCGGCTCCTATTGTGAAGAAAAAAATTATAAAACACCCAAAAACAATAGCTACTGCTATTAAAATAGGCAATCCTGCCAGTTGGAAACAGGCCGAGGACGCGATGAAAGAATCCAAAGGTATAATAGACTCCGTTACCGATAAAGAAATTATAGAGACATATAAATTACTGGCCGACAAAGAAGGGATTTTTGTCGAACCGGCTTCCGCGGCTTCGGTAGCAGGTGTTTTAAAAATGTCCAAGGAAGGTTTTTTTGAAACGCGGTCTTACGGTAAACCTCATAAGATTGTCTGTATTTTAACCGGACATGGATTAAAGGATCCTGACAGAGCTATAGCCAGTGTGAAGAAACCAAAAGTTTTGCCGGCAAAGTTAAACGCCGTTTTAAAAGCGATAGGATATTAATTATTGTAGGGGCGGTGCTTTCCTCCGCCCGTTATAAAAATAGCATAGGAGACAAGCGGTTCCTATCCGCCTACGGTGGATGTTCTTTCGTTGTAGAAAAAAAAGTGAGGTATTTATGAAATATATTGTTTTGGTTGGCGATGGGATGTTTGATTATCCTTTGCAGGAGCTTAATGGTAAAACTCCTCTTGAAGCCGCGAAAACGCCTTATATGGATTTTATAGCCAAAGAAGGATTGTGCGGCATGGTTAACACTATACCGATGCACATGACCGCAGGCAGTGACGTAGCCAATTTATCCATTTTGGGATATGACCCTGTTAAATATTATACAGGCAGAGGCCCGTTGGAAGCGGCTAACCTCGGGGTTGTGCTTTCTGATAACGATTACGCTTTTCGCTGTAATCTGATAACGGAAAACGAGGGTATTCTTATCGATTACAGTGCCGGTCATATCGGGAATAAAGAAGCGAAGGCATTGATAAAATTTATCGACCATAAACTGTCTAATGAAAATATTAAATTTTATCCGGGTGTAAGCTATCGTCATTTAATGAAAATAACCGTAACGGATAAAAAATTTACTCCGCATTGCGAAGCGCCGCACGACATTTTAGGTAAAGAAATTGAGCGGCATTTGCCAAAAGGACCGGGTTCCCAGGTTTTGGTTGATTTAATGCTTGAATCAAGAAAACTTCTCACTGGACACGAAATCAATGAAGTGCGAATAGATTTAAAAGAAAATCCAGCTAATATGATTTGGCTTTGGGGACAGGGGAAGACACCCAAACTAAAAAATTTTTATGAAAAATTCGGCATAAGCGGTGCTATAATTTCGGCTGTGGATTTAATAAAAGGAATAGGCAAAATTATAGGCCTTGAAGTAATAGAAGTGCCGGGAGCGACAGGTTATTACGACACTAATTTTAGAGGCAAGGCGGAATATGCTCTCAATTCCCTTGAGCTAAAAGATTTTGTTTTTGTGCACGTGGAAGCCCCTGATGAAGCGGGCCATTCAGGAGACATACGGGCGAAAATCACAGCCATAGAAAATTTCGATTCTCAGGTAGTAGGTGTCATGCTTGAAAAGCTTAAAGAAAAGGGAGAAGAATTCAGAATATTGGTTTTGCCAGACCACGCAACCCCCATTTCAATTAGGACGCACACGAATGAGCCTGTTGGTTTTGCCATATACGGAAGTGGTATTCAGAAAGATTCCGTAGATGAATTTAATGAAAAAAGCCTGAAGAACAGCTCTTTAAAAATAAGAAAAGGAAACCGCCTTTTGGAATTGCTCCTGCGGGGTGAAGAAAAAAAATGAACGTGCTTCTCCCATTTTTTATAGCGGTAGCATTTTTTATAATAGGTTATAAATTTTACGGTGATAAAATAGCGCGGCTCTGGGAAATGGATGAAAAAAATCCGACACCTGCTTTAACCAAAGGAGACGCCGTAGATTATGTCCCCGCTAAACACTGGACGATACTTTTCGGGCATCATTTCGCTTCGATTGCCGGAGCGGGACCTATTATAGGTCCGGTAATTGCCGTTGCTTTCTGGGGATGGGCGCCTGTTTTTTGCTGGATAATACTCGGTTCAATTTTATTGGGAGCTGTGCATGATTTTTCGAGCCTGATGATTTCTCTCAGAAATAAAGGGCATTCAATCGCCAAAGTAACCGAGGATATTATCAGTCACCGCGCCAAAATAACTTTTACTTTATTTTTATGGTTTACGCTTATATTGGTAATAGCCGTATTTGCCGCGGTCGGAGCAAAGACTCTGGTGGATATGCCTCAAATCGTAATTCCGACATTCGGTTTGATAGTAGTAGCTTTTTTAATCGGAAAACTTATTTACGAATTAAAATTCAATCAGTTATCGGCAACTCTTATGGGAGTAGGTCTTTTATTTTTGCTGATAATAATAGGAAAATATTATCCTGTAATAATTCCTGAAATAATTCATTTTGCGGGATTGAAATTTACGAATCATACTTTCTGGACTTTCGCTTTATTGATTTACGCTTTTTTAGCGTCGGTTATGCCGGTAAACCTGCTTTTACAGCCAAGGGATTATTTAGCTACCTTTGTGCTTTATTTTGGACTTTTTTTCGGATATTTAGGTATTTTAATAACGCGGCCTTCGTTTAATGTGCCGGCTTTTATTAAATTCAAAGGATCTGAAGGTGGCGCTCTTTGGCCTATGCTTTTTGTGGTAGTTGCCTGCGGTGCTATAAGCGGATTTCATAGTTTGGTTTCAGGGGGAACAACCTCTAAGCAAATTGCCAATGAAAAAGATGCCAAAAAAATAGCTTTTGGAGCGATGATTATTGAAGGGGCTTTGGCGCTCTTAGCTCTTTTTAGCGTAAGCGCGGGGCTTTACTGGTACGGCGGAGAAGAGGGGCTTGTTTATCCTGAATTAATCAGGGACGGAAATTGGATTGTAACTTTCGGTAAGGGTTTCGGTGAATTAGTTAAACCGATATTCGGCGTAAGTCTTGGGGCGCTTTTAGCAGTAACAATGCTTAAAACTTTTATAATGACAACCCTTGATTCGGCTACTCGTATTACGCGTTACATAACCGAAGAATTATTTTTTCACGGCTTTAAGTTTAAATGGGCCAAAAATAAATACCTGATTTCCTTTATAATAGTATTATTTTCAGGCTGGCTTTCTTTGGGAAGATGGAAAATAATCTGGCCGATTTTTGGTGCCGCCAATCAGCTTGTGGCTGCGTTGACTTTATTAGTGCTAACAGCGTATCTTTTATCGAAGGGAAAACCGGTAAAAGTTGTTTTATGGCCGGCGGTTTTTATGTTAGTTACGACGTTGGGCGCGTTACTAATTTTACTAAAAGAATTTTTTACCGCCGGCAAATGGTTTTTATTGTCCATAGACTGCTTTCTTTTGATTTTGTCGTTATCAATATTACAGGAATCAGTCGTTTATTTTAAAAAATGGAGACTAAGAAAGTGTCTAAGCTAATAGTTCAAAAATTCGGCGGAAGTTCGGTTGCCGGTACCGAGCGCATAAAAAACGCGGCTAATAGAATTATTTCTTATAAAAAGAAAGGTTATGATTTGGTTGTAGTTGTTTCAGCTCCCGGAGATATGACCGATGATTTATTGACGATGGCTTCTTCGATAAGTTCTAATCCGTCGGAAAGAGAATTGGACGTCCTTTTAGCGACAGGAGAACAGGTTTCTATTTCTCTTTTATCTATGGCGTTGAACGAATCGGGCTGCAAAGCTATTTCTTTTACCGGCGGGCAGGTAGGTATTATTACCGATAAAAGCCATACGAAAGCGAAAATCATAGATATCAGCGCTCAAAGAATCAAAGAAGAGTTAAAGAAAAACAAGGTGGTAATTGTAGCCGGTTTTCAGGGTGTTGATATGGAACAGGATATAACTACTCTCGGGCGCGGAGGAAGTGATTTAACTGCCGTAGCGCTTGCTAAAGCGCTCGACGCTGAAATGTGCGAAATTTATACCGATGTTGATGGTGTATATACCGCGGATCCAAGAGTTGTGAAAGATGCCAGAAAAATAGATAAAATAAGCTATGATGAAATGCTTGAGCTGGCGTCTTTAGGCGCGCAGGTAATGCAGGCAAGAAGCATAGAAGTAGCCAAGAAGTTCAACATAAACTTATGTGTACGGAGTTCTTTTTCGACAAAAGAAGGCACTATAATTTGCAAGGAGGCTAAGTCAATGGAAGACATTTTGGTAAGCGGCGTAGCTGTTAATAAAAATGAAGCAAAGATAACTATCTGTGACGTTCCTGATAAACCGGGGATAGCGGCAAAAATTTTCAACGAAATCGCGCAGGCGAATATAAACATAGATGTGATAATTCAAAATGTTTCTCATACAGGCAGGACGGATATTTCTTTTACCGTAGGGAAATCCGATGCCGAAAAAGCGGTTAATATCGTTAAAAAAATTGCCGGCAAAATCGGCGTGGAGAAAGTGCTCGAAGATAAAGATATCGCCAAAGTTTCGGTGGTAGGCGTAGGGATGAGAAGTCATTGCGGTATCGCCGCGCTGATGTTTAAAGTGCTGGCGCAGAAAGGTATCAATATAGAAATGATATCCACTTCGGAAATCAAAATATCGTGCGTAATCAGAAAAAAGGACGCGGATAAAGCAGTCAAAGCTATCCACAAAGCTTTTGAATTGCAAAAACCAGCAAATGGAAGAATTTAAATTCGGAGAAATATAAAAATGAAAAAAGTTTTCTTATATGATACAACTCTGCGTGATGGCGAGCAAACCGAAGGTGTATCTTTTTCGGTGGACGATAAAATCCGCGTTGTCAGGGAATTGGATAATTTAGGCATTCATTTTATCGAGGGCGGATGGCCGGGTTCTAATCCCAAAACCCTGGAATTTTTTAATAAAATTAAAAAATATTCTTTTAAAAATGCCAAAATCACGGCTTTTAGTTCTACCAAAAGACATTCTATAAAAGCTGAGGACGACGCTAATCTGCGCAGTTTATTGGAAGCCGAGACATCTGTAATAACCATTTTCGGTAAGAGCTGGGATTTTCATGTCAGGCATATTTTGAAAACTACGCTGGACGAAAATCTAAGCATGGTCAGGGATACTGTGGAATTTTTAAAATCGCGGGGACGAAAGGTATTTTTCGACGCGGAGCATTTTTTTGACGGCTATTTTTCGAACCCGGAATACGCCACGGAGGTTATTTTAACCGCGCAAAAAGCGGGCGCCGACGCGGTAGTGCTCTGTGAAACAAACGGTGGAATGCTTTTTAATCAGGTTTCTGAAGTTGTTGAAAAAGTGCGTCCCAAAATAAAAGTCAGTCTTGGAATACACGCGCATAACGATTCGGCAATGGGTGTGGCTAATTCGATAGCGGCCATCGCGGCGGGCTGTGATCATGTACAGGGAACAATCAACGGTCTTGGAGAAAGATGCGGCAACGCGGACCTTTGCGCCATTATAGCAAATCTGAAATTAAAACTCGGTATAGATTGCATAAGTAAAACAGATTTAAAAAAGTTGACCGAAATATCACGCTTTGTGGCGGAAATATGCAACCTTAAGCAACAGCCGAATCAGCCTTACGTCGGTTCAAGTGCGTTTGCTCATAAAGCGGGCGTGCATGTTGACGCGGTTATGAAAAAAAGAGAAGCTTATGAACATATAGACCCTGACGATGTCGGTAATACCAGACGCTTTTTGATTTCGGAACTGGCGGGCAAAAGTACAGTTCTGATGAAAGCTAAAAGTTTAAATCTTGATTTATCAAAAGATACTCCGCAGACCAGAAAAATACTGGATTTACTGCAGGATATGGAACATAAAGGATACCATTTCGAAGCGGCCGACGCGTCGTTTGAAATTTTAATGCATAAGGCTCTTGGAAAATATAAAAGTTTTTTTGATTTAGAGAGTTTTAAACTAGTTATAGAAAAACGAGTGGATTCAAAAACAAGAGAGCCGAAACTTTTTTCAGAGGCATCCATTAAAGTCAGAGTTAACGATATTATAGAACACACCGTCGCTGAAGGAGACGGGCCGATTAACGCCTTAGACAACGCTCTTCGCAAAGCCTTGAAGGATTTTTTTCCGGCATTGAGCGAAATGCATCTTTCCGATTTTAAAGTGCGTGTTCTCGACGAGAAAGCCGGTACTGCCGCGAAGGTGCGTGTTTTGATTCAGTCTCAGGATAAAACCGATTCATGGTCCACTATAGGCGTTTCGGAAAACATTATCGAAGCAAGCTGGCAGGCTTTGGCAGACAGTGTCGAATATAAATTATTTAAGGATAATAAAAATATTTAGCTGTAGGGTGCGGGCATGCCCGCACCGTTATAAATACACGGAACGGGCATGCCCGTTCCCTACAATAATATAAAACAAAACAGATGAAAAAAAACATATCTACCCGTTATAATCCAAAAGAAGTTGAAGATAAGTGGTTTGAATTCTGGAACACGCGAGGTTTTTTTCACGCCGAACCGTCTTCCAAGAAGAAACCATACACCATAGTTATTCCCCCTCCCAACGTTACCGGCATTCTTCACATGGGGCACGCGTTGAATGCCAGTATTCAAGATATATTGATACGTTATAAAAGAATGCGCGGGTTTAACGCCTTATGGGTGCCAGGGACGGATCACGCCGGAATTGCTACGCAAAATGTGGTTGAAAGAGAACTGGCGAAAGAAAAGAAAACACGGCACGATTTAGGACGGTAAAAATTTATAGAAAAAGTATGGGAATGGACAGAGAAAAACGGCGGCACTATTATAAAGCAATTGAAGAAATTAGGCTGTAGCTGTGACTGGCAGAGAGAACGATTTACCCTGGATGAGAATTATTCCAAAGCCGTTAATGAAGTTTTTATAAGGCTTTATAAAGATAAACTAATTTATAAAGGTAGTTATATAATAAACTGGTGTCCGCGCTGTCAGACCGCTTTAAGCGATGAAGAAGCGCCTCATGAAGAACTTCAGGGGAATCTTTATTATATAAAATATCCTCTTAAAGATAGTTCCCTGTATGTTGTGGTGGCTACTACGCGTCCTGAAACGATGTTTGGCGATACCGCGCTTGCCGTTAATCCAAATGATGAACGATATAAAGATTTGATAGGCAAAAAAGCGATATTACCCATTGCTGAGAGGGAAATAGAAATTATTGCCGATGATATTGTAGACCCCGGATTTGGAACCGGAATCGTAAAAGTTACTCCGTTGCATGATCCCAACGATTTTGAGATAGGCAACAGGCATAAATTAAAAGGCATTCTATGTATTAACTCCGATGGTACCATGAATGCCAACGCGACTGAAAATTACGACAGTTTAGATCGATTCGAAGCGCGCGAGGCGTTGATAGAAGATTTAAGAGAAAGAAAATTGCTGGAAAATGTCCAACCGCATCTTCACGCGGTTGGACATTGTTACCGCTGTCATACCATAATCGAACCTTATTTTTCCGAGCAGTGGTTTGTAAAAATGAAGCCGTTGTCTTTAAAGGCGTTGTCTGCGGCAGAAAAAGGCGAAATAAAATTTTACCCCGAACGCTGGCTTAAAATTTACACCAACTGGATGGAAAACATCAGAGACTGGTGTATTTCACGACAGATATGGTGGGGACATAGAATTCCCGCGTGGTACTGCGGTGATTGTTATGAAAAACATATAGAACAGAGAAAAACCCGGGAATTTAAACTACCCATAGAGTTGTCGGAAAAAGAAACAGGCATAATTCACGTGGGTATGGATAAACCGCGAGATTGTCCGGTTTGCGGTTCTGAAAATATAATACAGGATAATGACGTGCTTGATACATGGTTTTCAAGCTGGCTCTGGCCGTTTGCTGTTTTTGACTGTCCGCTGGAGACACAAAGAGCAAAGAGTAAAGAGCAAAGGGACCTTGAATATTTTTATCCGACGAATAGTTTGGTGACCGCCTCAGAAATTATATTTTTCTGGGTAGCGCGCATGATAATGTCCGGTTTTTATTTTATGGGAGAAAAGCCCTTTAGCGAGGTCTGTATTCACGGCACGGTGCGCGATGACAAAGGCAGAAAGATGAGTAAATCGCTGGGCAATGCCATCGATCCTCTGGAGATTATAGATAAATACGGTGCCGACGCGTTGCGTTTCAGTTTGATTTCATTGCAGGGAGAACATTTGTATTTATCCGAAAATAAATTCGAATTCGGGCGCAATTTTATTAATAAGTTATGGAACGCTTCAAGATTTATTTTGATGAATTTGGACAGTGCTAAACTGGAAGAAATGTTTTTTGAGCAATTAGAGAGTATTTTAAATGACGATTCCTATTTAGCCGAAAGCTGGATTATAAGCGAACTGAACCAGGCTATTTTAGATATTGAAAAGGAATTCGAAAATTACCGCTTCAATGAAGCTATAGGCAGAATATACGAATTTTTCTGGCGTAAATTTTGCGACTGGTACATCGAAATCGCCAAGATAAAAAGTGATGATAAAATTACACAAAACGTTCTTTTCTTTATATTAAAAACAACGCTTAAATTACTGCATCCTTTTATTCCCTTTGTTACCGAAGAAATCTGGCAAATACTGCCTTTGGAAAAAGAAGAATCAATTATGCTTTGCGCGTGGCCTAAGGTTTATACACAGTTGATTCAGCCTGAAAAAAAGGAGCGGTTCGAAGAATGTGTTATTAAGCCGGTAAGAGAAATTAGAAATTTTCGCAAAAATCACAATATAGCACCCGCGTTGAAAGTGCCGCGTATAATAATAAATATACATAATCCTGCTTTGACAAAGATACTAGAAACTTGTGAAAAAGATATATTGAGAATGGCTAATGTCGAAAAAATAGAAAGGATGATATTTGAGAATTCTATGCCCGACGTCACCGGTATTAGTGTTCGTATCCCCGCCGAAGGGTTGATTGATGTAGAGAAAGAAAAAGAAAGATTAAATAAACAGCTTGAAAAATTGAAGATGGAACGCGATAAAAAATCTCAAAGGCTCTCTAATGAAAATTTCGTTCAAAAAGCTCCTCAAGCGGTAGTCGAAGAAGAAAAGAACAAAGTTGAAGCTATGAGCGCGGAAATTAAAAATTTAGAAAAAAGCCTTAAGGAGTTGGAATAGGCTACTTTGAAAAAAGAAGAACAGATATATCTTCACTTGGCCATAGCAAAAAGCGGTTACTGCTCACGCCGAAAGGCTGAAAAATTAACCCGGGAAAGCAAAGTAACAGTTAATAATTTAATCGTAACTTGTCCGGAACATAAAATAGACCTTGAAAAAGATATAATAGCGGTTAATGGCAAACGGATAAAGTTCGAAGAAAAAAAAGTTTATTTTTTGTTGAATAAACCGAAGGGGATTTTGAGCGCGGCGGAAGATAAACACAAAAAAACGGTAATTGATTTGTTGCCGCCCGACGTAAGAGAGAGAATCTATCCCGTCGGCAGACTGGATAAAGATACTACCGGTATTTTGATTTTGACCAATGACGGGGATTTGACTTACCGTCTTACTCATCCGAAGTTTAAAGTGTTTAAAACATATCTGGTTTTATGCCAAGGAGAGGTAAAAAAAGAAGACACTTTTAGATTGGAAAACGGCATTGAAATCGAAGGGGGAAAAACCGCGCCGGCAAAAATAAAAAACCTTGCATGTGATAAAAAAGAAGATAAAACGTCGCTTTTAATTGAGATTTATGAAGGCAGAAAGCGGCAGGTAAAAAAAATGTTCGGGGAAGTAAAACATCCGGTGATAGAATTAGAAAGAGTAGAATACGGCGGTTTAACGTTAGGTGATTTAAAAAGAGGCGAACTTCGCTCTTTAAGTGAAACGGAAGTAAAACATTTAAAACAAAAGGCAGGATTATCGAAGTGAATAAATCTTTGTTACCTTTTTCACGTGACAGTATAAAAATTTTGGCAAAAAAGGCTTTAGATGAAGACACGGCTTTTAATGACATAACAAGCCTCAGCGTAATCAATCCGCGAACAAAGGCCGTTTTTAAAATTATCTTCAAAGAAGATGGTATTGTTTGCGGCATAGATTTCGTAAGAGAAATTTTTTTAGCGGTTGATAATAAAACGGTTTTCAATGCCTTAAAAAAAGACGGCGAATTCGTTAAGAAAAATTCGGCTGTAGCGGAAATATCGGGACTGGCACAGTCTATTTTAAGCGCCGAAAGAACGGCATTGAATTTTTTAGGACATCTTTCGGGAATTGCCACGCTTACAAGAGAATTTGCCGAAGCCGCGCCGAACATAAAAATTACCGATACAAGAAAGACTCTGCCTTTTTTAAGAGAAATTCAAAAATACGCGGTAAGAAGCGGCGGTGGTGTGTCTCACAGAATGAATTTGGCAGAGCAATTTTTAATAAAAGATAATCACTTGGATATTTTGAAATCAAGGGAGGGAGTAAAAGACTATATTAAACTTGCCATTGCCAGAATAAAAGCTGGAAGAAATAAGAAAAAAATAGAAATAGAAACGCGGAATTTAAAAGAATTCAAAGAGGCTTTAGAATCAAAACCGGACATAATCATGCTGGATAACATGAGTATCGGACAAATAAAAAAAGCGGT
Organism: Candidatus Omnitrophota bacterium; assembly: GCA_043822625.1. Taxonomy (GTDB): domain Bacteria; phylum Omnitrophota; class Gorgyraeia; order DAOVKU01; family DAOVKU01; genus JBDRBQ01. Next base: position 15,993 of record JBDRBQ010000071.1, read on the forward strand.
TCTTTTACGTAATAAAACAAATCCCCTCTTAAAAATAGAAGTTTCCGGAAAAATGACCGTTTCCAAAGTCAAAAAATCAGCCTCTTTGGGAATCGATTATATATCTATAGGAATGTTAACGCATTCTTCAAAATCAATTGATGTCAGCTTAACAATAATACAGTTAAAATAACACGTTATCAGGACTTGCTCTAAGAGGGCTAAGAGGCTGTTTAGGGACTGGAAGATACATAGTACCCCCTTTGGGTGCTTGAAGCAAGTTTTTTATTAAGTAAAGCGTCAAGATCGACAGGTGGCAACATTAAAGCGTCTATAGTGAGGTCAGGATTTTTTTCTTTGGCTAATTGCCAGGGGC
>JBDRBQ010000072.1:0-61176 GCA_043822625.1 Candidatus Omnitrophota bacterium
TAATGAATTAGCTGCTTCTTACCTTAAATTGGAACCTTTTGGATTTATTATAGTTTTAGCTATGCTGTACTTTGGTCTTATAGACAAAGTAATACTGCCTCTTGTTATTTTTATAGAAACGATATTATTGAAAATATGATAACTTAGGATGAAAATATGAAAGAAATTATTCTAAATTTAAAGGATCGCGGTTATTCGATAGTAATAGCCGATTCATTTTTTTTCCTGTCCGGTTATTTAAAAAAGCTTGGAATGGGGAACTATGCCTGCGTTATAACTAACGCTAAAATCAAGCGTCTCCTTGAGAAACAAATTGTTTCCTGTCTAAAGGAAGCGGATGTCGAAAGCCGGTTTTTGCTTGTTAAAGATTCCGAGGAAAGTAAGTCGCTGGAAATCGCGTCGAATATAATAGAAAAAATTTTACAGGTAGATCAGAAAAAGAAAGTTTTCATAATTGCTTTGGGCGGCGGTGTAATAGGAGATTTGGCCGGCTTTACGGCGGCTGTTTATAAAAGAGGGATACCCTTTATACAAATCCCCACAACCTTGCTTGCTCAGGTTGATTCTTCCATCGGAGGCAAAACAGCAGTTGATGTTAAACAAGCTAAAAATATAATAGGCGCTTTTTATCAGCCCAAACTTGTCTATAGCAATATAGCCGCGTTAAAGACACTTCCGCGAAAAGAAATTACCAGTGGATTAGCTGAAATTATCAAATACGCGATGATAAAAGATAAAGTTCTTTTTGGGTTATTGGAAAAAGAAATGGAAACGCTTTTAAACGGGGAAGAAAAAATTTTAGAAGAAGTTATTGCCGTTTGTTCCCGTATTAAGGCGGATGTGGTGGCGGACGACGAATACGAAAAGAAAGGGAAGCGGACCATTTTAAATTTTGGACATACTTTCGGACACGCTATTGAAGCGGCGGCGTCTTATTCTAAAAAATATAGTCATGGACAAGCAGTAGCAATCGGCATGCTCATGGCTTGTGACTTATCGGTTATGCTTGGTATATGTTCTGAAAAAATAACCGCGAAATTAGAGAGGCTTATTAAAATAGCTGGTTTGCCGGTAAGTGTTCAGGGTGTGAAATTAACCGATGCAATAGCCGCGATGCGGCACGACAAAAAATTTATCAGCGGGAAAAACAGGTTTGTATTACCCGTGAGCATAGGTAAAGTCAAAGTAGTAGAAAATATAAGTGAAGAAAAAATAAAAGCGGCTTTCTCGGGTAGATTTAAGGATGTTTGAGTGAATTTCTGTTTTCGCTACTCAAAGAACGCAGTTTATCGACGTAACTGATAAAGTTTTATCAGTCAACAAAATTAGCGGTGGGGTTTAAAAATGGAAATAAGGCTTTTTAGAGAGACTGAACAGGAAAAGATAAAAAATTTTATCTGTTGGATTGTAGAAAAAGAAATTCTTTCTGTAAATAATCAAATTCACTGTGACCTGGATGACTTGAAAAAAATTTATAGACAACCTCGATGCGCGTTGTTGGTAGCGGAAGAAAATAGCCAGTTGATAGGTACAGTAGCTGTAAAAGAAGAAAGCGAAGACACTGCTTTAATCCGCCGGCTTTTCGTCCATCCCGCCTACCGGCGCAGAGGATATGGATTTGTTTTGCTTCACAGGGCTATAGATTTTTGCCATTTAAATAATTATAAAAAAGCAGTTTTTCATGCCTCAACAGATATGTCCCATGCCATTTCTCTTTGTTTAAAATACGGATTTAGGGAAGATGGTCAGTTTGAAAATATTGAAAATTTAAAAATCGCAAGTCTTTATTATGAAGTCACTTAAGAATAAAGCAGTTAGTACTGAAGCTATTCAGGAGATAGATAGAAAGGCGATAGAAGATTTTAAGCTTCCAAGATTGGTATTAATGGAAAATGCAGGGAGGCGGGTCGCTGAAAACGTTTTTGCGTCTTTTAAGCCGAAAAGAGTGGTTTTTGAAAAAATGATTTAATTATTGACGCTATGATAGGAATTGGGTTAAAATCTGACATAGAAGGTTTTTTGAAAGAAGTTATAATGGAAATAAATAATAAAAAGCTTAGAGTGGTTTCTGTGGATATTCCAAGCGGTTTATCGGCGCAAACCGGTGATACACGTGGCGCTTCTATTAAGGCGAGCATGACGGTTACTTTTACTTTTCCAAAGACAGGGATGTACTTATCGCAGGGTCCCGAACATTGCGGTAAAATAGTGGCGGCTGATATAGGCATACCACAACGCATAATAAAGGAAGTGATATAGTGTTTTTCGGAAATAAAAAAGAAAAGGACATTAATGTGTTTACGGAAAGCGGAATCCAACAGAAATTGTATGGTTATTTGCGCAAAGACAAAAAAGCTGAAGAGAAAAAGATTTTAAGAGAGCAGAAAGACATAACCCCCGTGCTTCAGACGCAAGAAGACCGGAAAGTGCTGAATCGGGAGATGCCGAACAAGGAAGAAAAGACGGAGAAAGAAGTAGCTTTGCCAAAAAAAGAAGTTCAAAGTTATGCTGATATTTCCGCGAAATTAGCTAAATCGGAAAAATTACCCAAGAAGGATGAAAATATACATTTAAAGAATAATCATTATTCTTCTCCGCCGACGATAAGAATTCCAAAAACTGTTTTAATTTTAATTTTATGTATAATTTTTGGAGTAGTTATTTTGAATTTTAAAAACAAAAAAGATAAACCCGTGATTTCCAAAGTTGTTGAGCAACCGGTTGCGGCGGTATCATCGGTTGTGGTATCGGATTTTGTCGAGCAATCGAAGACGCCGGATTTACCTAAGACGTTTTATGCTATACAAGTATGCGTATACGAGAAAGAAAAAGATGCTCAAAAGTTAGTTGATGAATTGAAGCAAAAAAAATTCAACGCGTACATTTACACCGACAATGCTAAAGCAAAAACAAAATATCGTGTCTATGTAGATAAGGTTTCTTCGAAAAAAACCGCTTTGGAAACGTTGGGGGCTTTATCCGATGTGTTTAAAGATAGTTTTGTGCGGGTTATAAATGAATAGAGTAAATGGGAGGTTCGGGAAATGGCTTCGGCTTATTTGAAAATAGTTATTGAACCGGGCAGGGAAGAAGTTGTCAAAGCCGCTCTTTCTAAAATGCCACAAGTGACAAGCGTGGATTTAACCAGCGGTGAGCAGGATCTTATTTGTTTACTGGAGGGAGAATCTTACGAAGAAATTTTGAATATAGTAGTTAAGAAAATAAGGCTTATCGAAGGGGTTTCTAATACGATTACCGATCTGGTAGTTTAATGAGTTGCCACTAATTCGTTTTGCGTTCGCAAAGCGAATCAAAACGATGGGAGCGAATTATCCGCCTGAAATGTTTTCTCAGGAAACAATGTGGATGGGGTTCATGCCGTTGATTTTATAAAAATTAAATTTTTACTTGACATGAAAAACCGGATGTGTTAGTATTTCATATATTTTGGATAAACTAAAGGACTATAATTTTTAAGGTAAAAAGATGAAAACATTTCAACCAAAAGAAAAAAGTATTGAGAAAAAGTGGCATGTTATAGATGCTAAGGGTAAAATTTTAGGTAAGGTAGCCGTAGAAGCAGCTAAAATCTTAAGAGGTAAGTATAAAGTTGAATTTACACCTCATCTTGACTGCGGGGACTGCGTAGTAATTATAAATGCTAAAGATATTGTTGTAACCGGTAAAAAAATGAAACAGAAAGAATATAAGGCTTATTCCGGTTATCCCGGAGGACTTAAAATAAGATCATTAGAAACCATGATGAAATTGGACTCTACTAAAGTACTAAGCCATGCCGTTAAAGGTATGCTGCCTAAAAATACACTTGGTAGAAAAATTTTTGGCAAATTAAGAGTATATGCCGGTGAACGGCATTCGCAAAGCGCTCAGAAACCACAAGCATTCGATTTAAATTAGCTTGTTTTGAAGGAGGAACTTAAGTGTCTGATAAATCAGCAGATACCAAAATAACGCAAAAGGCAAAAAAGTTAATTACCGGAAGAAGAAAAGAAGCTGTTGCCAGAGTAAAGCTTATATCCGGTGAAGGGAAAATTACAATTAATAAGAGGCTTTTTGAGGAATATTTTCCCATAGAAGGACTTCGGTTAAAAATTCTTCAGCCCTTAACATTGGCCGGTGTTTTGAATAAATATAACGTAATAGCACAGGTAGACGGCGGCGGTATTGCCGGTCAGTCCGGTGCTTTATGTCATGGGATAGCCCGCGCTCTTATTATAGAAGATGAGAAATTAAGGCCTGTTTTGAAAAAAGCCGGATTTTTGTGCCGTGATGCACGACGAAAAGAACGTAAGAAGTACGGACAGAAGGGGGCAAGAAAGCAATTTCAGTTTTCTAAACGTTAAAAAAATATATTGCTATATTATTTCACATAACTTATTTATTTTAAAAGACCTATGTCTGTCATTGTAAAAAAGAATACTTGACGACATAGGTTTTTTATTTTATAATTTCTATATGTTTTTTAGTGGATTTCAATGGGGATTTATTATAAAGTTAAGGAGAATGAAATGTTTAAAATAGGTATAATTGGAGCAACCGGTTATACGGGTCAGGAATTGATAGAAATATTATGCGAACATCCTGTTGTAAGAATCAATTATTTATCTGCTAAGGTTGAAGAGAAACAGAGTATTTCTAAAATATTTTCTTCATTGATAGGCAAAATCGATTTATTGTGTGGTGAACTGAATATGGATGAAGCGCTAAAAGCAGCGGACATTTTTTTCTTAGCGGTTCCACATACGGTCGCGATGGAAATCGCGCCGAAGTTGTTAAAGGAAAATAAAAAAGTCATAGATTTGAGTGCTGATTTCAGGTTAAAAAACGTCAAGGTTTACCAAAAATGGTATGAGAAAAAACATAAAGCGCCTCAGCTTTTGGCTCAGGCTGTATATGGTTTGCCTGAGCTTTACAGAGATAAAATAAAAAAAGCTCAGTTAATAGCTAATCCGGGTTGTTATCCGACATCTGTTATTCTGGGTTTAGCTCCGCTTCTTGAAGGTAATTATGTGAATCATGAGAATATAATTATAGATGCAAAAACCGGTATAACCGGAGCCGGAAGAAAAGCGGCGTTACCCTTAATTTTTAGCGAAGTAAATGAAAATATAAGGGCCTATAAGATTAATGAACATCAGCATATGTGTGAAATTGAACAGGAACTATCAAGGTTGTCTAAGAAAAAAGCCAGTATAACATTCGTGCCTCACGTAGTACCTCTTAACAGGGGTATTATGTCTACTATGTATGTTAAGTTCAAGAAAGATGTGACTCCAATGAGGTTGATTGAATTATATAAAAATTTCTATCGCAACGAACCTTTTATCAGGATTCTGGATTACGCGAGAGTGCCTGAAATAAAGGATGTCTGCAGAACTAATTATTGTAGTATAGGTATGAAGCTCGATGAAACTCATAAATCCGCGGTTATCGTTTCAGTTATAGATAATCTCGGTAAGGGCGCGGCGCATCAGGCCATACAGAACATGAATATAATGTGCGGTTATGTTGAAACGCTGGGATTGAAATAATGAAAGAAATAACTTCTTCCATAACCGCGGCAAAGGGTTTCAAGGCTTTAGGCCTTCATTGCGGTATAAAAAAGAAAAAAAAAGATCTGGGCGTTATTTATTCCGAATCCCCTGCTAAATGTGAAGCTTTTTTTACCACAAATGCCTTAATCTCTGCCCATATACAAATCGATAAACAATATTTAAAGAAAAGTTCGCATATAAGAGCAATTATAGTAAACAGCGGTAATGCCAATTGCTGTACAGGAGAAAATGGTTTAAATGATTGTTTATCAATGGCTGGGGAAACGGCAAAAGTTTTTGGGATACGGCAAGAAGAGGTTTTAGCGGCTTCTACCGGTGTCATTGGACGTAGAATGCCGATAGAAAAAATTCGGAAAGCGATATTGAAATTCCCATCTTTGATAGATGAAAAAGGCGCGCATGATTTTGCTCATAGCATATTAACAACCGATATAGTGACTAAAGAAGTCGCGGTAGCAATCGAAATTTCAGGCAAAGAAGTCAGAATAGGAGGAGCCTCCAAGGGAGCGGGGATGGTTAATCCTAATATGGCTACTACATTGATGTTTATAACTACGGATGTTGCTATCGATAAAAAAGCTCTAAAAAAAGCCGCTAAAACAGCGCTGGATAATTCTCTTAATGTTATAACTATTGATGGAGACATGAGTCCTAATGATTCTTTATTTATCATGGCCAACGGCGAAGCAAAAAATAAAGTTATTGTTGCCAACGGGCCGGATTTTGAAAAATTTAGTGAAGCTTTGAGTTATGTATGTAATAAGCTGGCGAAGTTGTTGGTGAAAGACGCCGAAGGAGCGGGAAAGTTTGTTAGTATCAAAGTAAAAAAAGCATCTACAAAAAAACAGGCTCAGATCATTGCTTGCGGTATCGCGAATTCGCTTTTATTTAAAACTATGATTCATGGAGGCGACCCTAACTGGGGCAGGGTAGTTTCTGCCGCGGGTAGCGCGGATAAAAAAGTAAACATAAATAAACTCGATATTTATTTTGGGAAAAATAAAGTTTTTGGTAACGGGGAACCGGTAAAAATAGATTTAGAAATTTTAAGAAAAACGCTTATTCAGGACGAAATAGAAATTGTTTTAGATCTGAAATCGGGAGAACATGAAGCGTTAAAATACACATGTGATTTATCGGCGGAATACGTCAGGATAAATTCAAAATACACTACTTAAAAATATGGAAAATATCATAAAAAAAGCGGATGTTTTGATAGAGGCTCTACCGTACATACAAAGTTTTTACGGCAAAACAGTAGTTATAAAATACGGCGGCGCGGCTATGGTTAATGAAGAAATCAGAAAAGGTACTTTGCAAGACATAGTTTTTATGAACTTTGTCGGTATGCATCCGGTTATCGTTCATGGCGGAGGGCCGCTGATAAGCAAAAAAATGAACGAAAGAGGTAAAAAACCTGAGTTTATAAAGGGCATGAGAGTTACCGATGAGGAAACCGTAAAAATCGTAGAAGAAACCCTTTCCGAAGTAAATAATGAATTGATTCGTGAAATAAATTCTTTAGGTTCTCAAGCAAAAGGCATGGGCGGAAAGAAGCGCAATGTTTTTAAGACTAAAAAGAAAAAAGCCGAAGTCGACATAGGAAGAGTGGGAGTTATTACCGGAGTGGACACTGCGCCGATAAGAGAACTGTTAGAAAAAAAGATCATTCCTGTTATCATGCCGCTTTCGGTTAATGATGAGGGAGAAATGTACAATATAAACGCCGATGAAGCAGCTTCCGCTCTTGCCGAGGCGCTGGGGGCGGAAAAATTAGTACTGATTACCGACGTGAAAGGAATTTTGCTTGATAAAGACGATGAGCTTTCTTTAATCCATACTTTAAACATTGGCGAGGTAGAAAAATTAATCGACAGAAATGTTATTCAGCAGGGGATGATACCGAAAGTCAAAGCGTGCGTAAAAGCGCTGGATTCAGGCGTAGTGAAAACACATATAATCGACGGCAGAATAACGCATTCTGTATTGTTGGAAATTTTTACGAATGAAGGAATTGGAACAGAAATAGTTAAACTTGTTAAAGGGAAAATATCAAAATGAAAACCGAAGACGTAATAAATTTATATAAGCAATACGTAATGGAAACTTACGGAAGAATTCCGCTTGTTCCCGTCAAAGGCAAAGGAATGCTTTTAAAGGATTTACACCAGAGGGAATTTCTGGATTTTTTTCCAGGCTGGGCGGTAAGCGGACTTGGGCATTGTCACCCTAAAGTGGTAAACGCGGTAAAAAATCAGGTAACCAAAATAATTCATATACCAAATAATTATTACATTCTACAGCAGGCAAAGCTGGCTAAAGAAATAATAGATAATTCTTTTCCCGGAAAAGTATTTTTCTGCAACAGCGGAGCCGAGGCTGTCGAAGGGGCTATTAAATTGGCCAGGGCGTTTGGAGACGGAGAAAGATTTGAAATAATCAGTATGGAAAAATCTTTTCACGGCCGGACACTGGCGGCGTTGGCTTTGACCGGGCAGAAAAAATATCAGGAAGGGTTCGAACCCATGCCCGAAGGTTTTAAGTGTGTGCCGTTTGCTGATGTGGAAGCATTGAAAAAAGCTATTACTACAAAAACCTGCGCGATATTTATCGAACCTGTTCAGGGTGAAGGAGGAATAAACGTTGCTCCCAAAGAATATCTTGAAGCTGTTAGAAAACTTTGTAATGAGAAAAATATACTGCTTGTTTTTGATGAAATTCAAACCGGAATGGGTAGGACCGGAAAAATATTCGCTTATCAGCATTTTGGAATAACGCCGGACGCTTTTGTGCTGGCGAAGAGTCTCGGCGGAGGGATACCTATAGGCGCGTTGGTGGCGGCGGAAAAAATAGCCGGTATACTTAAACCCGGTATGCACGCTTCGACCTTTGGTGGAAGTCCTATTGCCTGTGTGGCAGGACTCGCGGTTTTTAAAGCTATCAAAGAAGAAAACCTCCTTCAAAACGTGAAAGAAATGGGAGATTATCTGAGGGGAAAATTAGCCGAATTAAAACAAAAATACGCTTTTATAGAAGAAATAAAAGGGCTTGGTGTGATGCTTGGAATAAAGCTCAGCACGGAAGGCAAGAAAATCGTTGACCTTTGTTTTGAAAGAGGTCTTTTGATAAACTGCACTCAGGGCAATATATTAAGAATTATGCCGGCTTTAGGTGTTAAGAAAAAAGAAATAGACAGGATGATTAAAATTTTAGATAAGGTATTGACCGATGTTGAAAAGTAAAGATTTGATTTCCACGGCGGATTTGTCTTTGGGAGAAATAAACGAAATTTTCGAACTGGCCTCTAAATTAAAAAAAGGCACGGTTAAAGGGAACCTTCTTGCGGGTAAAACGCTTTGTTTGATTTTTCAAAAACCGTCCAACAGGACCAAGGTTTCTTTTGCCGTGGGGATGTCCCAGCTTGGAGGATACACGGTATATTTAGGTCCTGATGAAGTAAAAATGGGTACAAGAGAGTCGAGCAAAGACGTGGCGAGAGTAATTTCGAGATATGCCCAAGGCGTTGTAGCGAGGACTTTCAAGCATAGCGACATTATTGAGCTTGCCGAAAATGCCGATATTCCGGTCATAAACGGTCTATCCGATTTTCTGCATCCGTGCCAGGCGCTAAGTGATTTATTTACCATAAAAGAAAAAAGTAAAAATTTTAAAAATGTAAAACTTGCTTATGTAGGAGACGGGAATAACGTTTTGCATTCGCTGATGCTGGTATGTTCTAAACTGGGCGTGAAATTAGCAATAGCTGTGCCGAAGGGGTATGAGCCTAAAAAAGAGGTTATGAAAACAGCACTTGAATTTGCAAAAAAAAGCAGCGGCAGTATAGAACTTTTTCATCAGCCTGAAAAAGCGGTAGCGGGAGCTGATTTTATTTATACGGATGTCTGGGCGAGTATGGGCAAGGAAGCGGAATACGAAAAAAGGAAGAAAATATTCAAACCTTTTCAGATAAATGCGGCATTGCTTAAAAAAAACGGAGGAAAAGCTCTTGTAATGCACTGCCTGCCGGCGCACAGAGGAGACGAAATAACCGATGAAGTGATAGATTCTAAGCAATCAATTGTGTATGATCAGGCGGAAAACAGGCTTCACGCGCAAAAGGCGATTTTGGTTTTGTTGTTAAAAAAATAAATTAGAGCGTAGAGGCGTATTGCAATACGCCCTACGATAATGAGGAAATAAAAATGGAAAAAAAAATAGTTTTAGCATATTCCGGCGGATTGGATACGTCTATAGCCATTGGGTGGCTTAAAGAAAGAGGATTCAGGGTGTACGCTTATTTAGGCGACGTCGGACAACCCATGGACAAGGAAAAAATAAAGAAAAAAGCCCTCAACTGCGGAGTGGAAAAAGTTGTAATAGACGATTTGAAGAAAGAATTTATAGAAGATTATGTTATGCCAGCGTTAAAAGCAAACGCGGTATACGAAGATAAGTATTTTCTGGCCACAGCGCTTTCACGACCGATAATAGCCAAGGGGATGGTTGAAGCGGCGAAGAAAACGGGTGCCGGTTTTGTGGGTCATGGATGCACAGGTAAAGGCAATGATCAGGTAAGATTTGAGATGGCTGTCGCGTCTCTTGCCCCTGATTTAAAAGTCGTAGCGCCTGCCAGAGAGTGGGATTTTAAATCCAGAGAAGAACAGGTTCTTTTTGCTCAAAAACATAATATACCTGTCGAAGCCACTAAGAAAAAACCTTATTCGTTAGACATAAATTTATGGGGAATAAGTATTGAATGCGGAGTGCTTGAAGACCCGCGGGTTTCTCCTCCGGAAGACGCTTATATTATGACCAAAGACCCGTTATCAGCTTCGGCAAAAACTAAAATAGTAGAAATTGGTTTCGAAAAAGGTATACCCGTAGCGTTAAATGGGAAAAAGACAGATAAAGCCGCTTTGATAAACGAATTGAACAAAATAGGCGGTGAATGCGGCGTGGGAAGAAGCGATTTAATAGAAAACAGGTTTGTCGGCATAAAATCGAGAGAAATTTATGAAGCGCCCGCGGCAGCAGCGTTGATTTTCGCGCACAAAGAAGTGGAAGCCATGGTTTTGGACAGGGAAACGCTTCATTTCAAAAAGCAGATAGAACAAAAGTATTCTCAGCTTATTTATAACGGGCTGTGGTTTTCGCCCTTAAAAGAAGCGCTGGATACGTTTATAGATAAGACTCAAGAGTATGTAACAGGTACGATAAAATTAAAATTGGCAAAAGGAAATATTATTGTTTTAAGCAGACAATCGAAATTTTCTTTATATTCAAAAGAACTCGCGACTTACGGACAAGAAGATACTTTCGACAGAACAGCCGCGGCCGGTTTTATAGCGATTTCAGGTTTGCCTTATAAGTTGACAGGTAAAAGAAATAAAGGGAGATAAAAATAGTGAATATAAGAGAAAGAATTTTTCGGGAAGTAAAAAAAATACCCGAAGCGCTATTGCCGGAGATAATGGACTTTATTTTGTTTTTGGAAAAAACAAAAAAAAAGGAACGAATAAAAACCGCCGCGGCAAGTGAATTATCATTAAGCAAAGATTGGTTAAAACCGGAGGAAGATAAGGCGTGGAAAAACTTGTAAGAGGCGACGTTGTTGTTTTGCCTTTTCCTTTTTCAGATTTGACACAATCTAAAAAACGCCCTGCTTTAGTTGTGGCGGGATTGCAGGGAGAAGATATTATTCTTTGTCAAATAACCAGCCGGAAGATTAAAGATAAGTATTCGGTTATTATTAATGATAATGATTTTGAAATAGGTGTGCTTAACCAAATAAGTAATGTTAGGTCAAACCGTATTTTTACAGCAGACCGGCGTCTTATTTTGTATCGAATTGGGCATCTCAAAGCAATGAAAAGTGAAGAAGTTATAAATCGAATAATAAGTATTTTGCATTCTTAAGTTATAAAAAGTGGGGAAATAAAATGGCTAAGAAGTTGTGGGGTGGGAGATTTACTAAAAAAATAGATGAGGATTTTGAGGAATTCTCGAAGTCTATTCATTACGACTATAAATTAGCCGAAACCGATTTGCTTGGTTCTCAAGCGCATGTAAGAATTTTAGAGAAAGCTGAATTTTTAAAGAAAGACGAAGCTGATAAACTATATAAAGGGTTGCAGTCTATTTTAGATGAAGTGAGAAAAGGAACATTTAAGTGGGATAAAAATTGCGAAGACATTCATACCGACATTCAAAATAAATTGCAAAAGGATGTTGGAGATTTAGCTTTGAAGCTCCACACTGCCAGATCCAGGAACGATCAGGTTGTATTTGCTACTAAATTTTATTGCAAGGACTTATTAGTAGAGATAATAAATTATAGTGACAAACTAAAGATAGTCTTGCAGGAACTGGCTAAAAAAAATGAGAAGATTATTATTCCGGGATTTACACATATGCAGCATGCCCAACCTGTTTATTTAAAAGATTATCTTCATGTATATGTTGAGATGTTAGCGAGAGATAGAGAAAGATTGCTGAATATTGAGAAAAATATGAAAATAACTTTGGGTGCTGGAGCATTAGCCGGAACACCTATTAGTTCTGTTGAGTATGCCGTTGGTGCTTCAAAGTTTTTAAAAGGTCGGAAATTAGCAGAAGATTTTAATATAACAGCTACGGTTAATTCTTTAGACTCTGTCAGTGATAGAGATTTTGTGATTGAAATTCTTTCGGCCTTGGCCATCGTAGGAATGCATCTTTCAAGAATGGCTGAAGATTTTATTATCTGGTCAACGAAAGAATTTAATTTTATAGAAATAGACGAAGCATTCTGTACCGGCAGTTCTTTAATGCCGCAGAAGAAAAACGCGGATGTTTTGGAATTGATAAGAGGATACGCTGGAAGGCTTATCGGAAATTTAGTAAGTGTTTTGACGATGATGAAAGGGTTGCCGTTGACCTATAATAGAGATATGCAGTTGGACAAAGAACCGCTTTTTGAATCTTTTGAGATAATAGGCAAAGAATTGAAAATTTTGGCAGGCTTTGTGAAAGCACTGAAATTTAAGGAAGAAAATATAAAAAAGCATTTAGAAGATGAGTCTTTATACGCGACGGATTTAGTTTACTATCTTGTTGAGAAAAAAGAGCCTTTTACTATCGCGCATAGTATAATAGGAAAGCTTGTAAGATATTCTATGGATAAAGGTGTTCTTATTAAAAATATGACGCAGGATCAGTTGGATATGTTTTCGAAAAAGTTAAAAAAAGAAGAAATCGTAAAACTATTTGATCCCAGAAAATCTGTTGAGGGGAAAATATCTATCGACAGATCTGGAGAGGGGAAGTAATGACCGAATTCAAATATAAAAAGAACAGTTTTTGCTGTGAAGGGGTAGATATTGCCGAGGCGGCGCAACATATAGGCACGCCTTTTTATCTTTACAGCCATAGTATGTTTTTAGAACATTATAAAAGAATAAAGAACGCTTTTAGTGAATTCAGACCGCTGATTTGTTTTTCGATGAAGTCTAATTCCAATCTTTCTATTTTGAAAATTTTGACGAAAGAAGGGGCAGGGCTTGATATTGTTTCGGGCGGTGAATTATACAAAGCGCTTAAAGTTGGCGCTGACCCAAAAAAAATAGTATATGCTTCTGTCGGAAAAACCGAATCTGAGATAAAACAGGCTGTCGCGGCAGGTATTTTATTTTTTAACATAGAATCTCTGCCTGAATTGGAATTGATAAATAAAGTAGCCGGCAATTTAAAGAAAAAAGTCATGGTTGCCATCAGGCTCAATCCGGATATTACTCCCGGTACTCACAGTTATATTACTACTTCTAAAAAGGAAAATAAATTCGGTCTTGATTTTGAAACCGCCAGATTGATTTTTAAACAAAAAGACCGTTTTAAAAATCTTTTTATAGAAGGGCTTCATGTTCATATAGGCTCTCAGATAACTAAAGCTGAACCTTTTAAGCGCGCGCTGTCGAAAGTCATTACCTTTATAAATGAATTGAGAAGGGAAAAATTTGAGATAAATTACCTTAATATCGGCGGAGGGCTTGGCATAGTTTATTCCAAAGAAAAGCCGCAGAGCGCGGAAAGATTCGCGAAAAGCATTACTCCTTTATTGAGAAAGGCGGGCGCCAGAATAATTCTTGAGCCGGGAAGATTTATATCCGGAAATAGCGGGGTATTGGTGACGAAAGTTATTTACGTCAAAAAGACTCAGCAGAAAGTTTTTGTGATTGTCGACGCGGGCATGAATGATTTGCTTCGCCCGAGTTTGTATGGGGCTTATCATGCGGTTGTGCCTCAGCAGGAAATTTCGGAAACGTTCGATAAGCCTGTTGACGTTGTAGGACCTATTTGCGAAAGCGGAGATTTTCTGGCGAAAGACAGGCATAAATTTCCGCAGGTTAAAGAGGGAGATTTGCTTGTAGTTTTAAGCGCTGGGGCTTATGGTTTTTCTATGGCTTCCAATTATAATTCGCGTCCCCGTATCGCCGAAGCGCTTGTTAAGGCAAACGCTTTTCATGTAATAAGAAAAAGAGAAACTTATAAGGATTTGATTTCCAAAGAAATTATTTTGAAGGACATTTAAAAAAGTGACTATTCCTTTTGTCAAAGCCGAAGGCACCGGAAACGACTTTGTGATTATCGACGCGCGGGACTTGCCCGTTGTGACGGATTTAAATTCCGCGGCGAAAAAAATATGTAATCGAAAAAAATCCATTGGCGCCGATGGTTTGCTTATCTACGACAAATCTTCAACCTGCGATTTTAAAATGCGTATTTTTAATTCAGACGGGTCGGAAGCGGAAATGTGCGGTAATGGTATCCGCTGTATTGCCCAATACGCGAAGAAAATTAAAAGTCTTAGTAAAAATAGTTTCGATATCGAAACAAAAGCGGGTCGTGTCAAAATCGATTATTTAAAGACGGATATGCCGCGGCTTAAGCTTACCCCGCCTGAAAATCTGAAATTAAATTTAAACCTTGATATCGACGGAAAAAAAATAATTGTGAATTATGTTGTCGTCGGAGTGCCTCATGTGGTATATTTAAAAGAATTGGAAGCGCCTCATCCAGCGGACGCTTTAATAGACGAAGAATCCTTAGAAAAAATAAATGTCGCGGAGCTTGGAAGGAAAATTCGCTTTCATAAAGAATTTGCTCCCGCGGGGACGAATGTAAATTTTATCGAAGTGACTTCTTCTGATTCTTTAAAAGTGAGAACTTACGAAAGAGGAGTCGAAGAAGAAACACTTGCCTGCGGCAGCGGCTCAAGCGCGAGTAGTTTAATAGCTTTTTTGCTCGGCAAAGTTAAATCGCCTATAACGGTAACAACGTCTGGCGGAGAATTTTTGACGGTTTATGTCGAGGGGACAAGAGAAAAAATAGAAGGTCTTTATCTTGAAGCCCCCGCGAATATAGTGTTTGAGGGGAAAATAAATATATAGTTTGATAGTAGTTAGTGAATAGTGAATGGTTTTTTATCCATTGCATTAGTAGTCTATCCACCATTCACTATTAAACTATTCACTGTTTTTATGGAGGTTATTTTATGTATCAAGGTAGTTTTGTCGCGTTAGTTACCCCGTTTAAAGAAGACGGTTCTGTAGATGAACAAAAATTCAAAGAGTTGATTGACTTCCAAATTAAAAACGGTACCGACGGCATTGTGCCCTGCGGCTGTACCGGAGAAGCGGCTACGCTCACTCACGAAGAACAAAAGAAAACCATAAAGATTGCTGTTGAAATTGTAAACGGCAGGGTTCCGGTTATTGCCGGTACCGGTTCCAATTCCACCGAAGAAGCTGTTGCGCTTACCTGTTACGCGAAAAAAGCGGGTGCCGACGGAGCGTTGATAATCACGCCTTATTATAATAAACCTACTCCGGAAGGACAATACCGCCATTATGAAAGAATAGCGAAAAAATCGGATTTACCGATTATGCTTTACAATGTTCCTTCCCGTACCGGAATTTCTATGCTGCCTGAAACCGTTGCCCGTTTATCAAAAGTAGATAATATCGTAGCTATTAAAGAGGCTTCGGGCATTGCCGACCAGACAACAAAGATACTTTCTTTGTGCGATATTTGTGTTTTATCCGGTGATGATTCGATGACACTGCCTTTAATGTCGATTGGGGCGAAGGGTGTTGTTTCTGTTGTCGCGAATATTACTCCCAACGAAGTAAGCGGCATGGTTAAAGCTTATTTAAATAAAGATTTTGAAAAAGCGAAAGAGCTTCATTATAAATTATTTCCTTTAATCAAAGCGGTGTTTATAGAGACTAATCCCATACCTGTCAAAACAGCCATGAGAATTTTAGGTAGGCTGAATGGGAAATTAAGACTACCTCTTTGTGAAATGGAAGCTCAGAACGAAAAAACTTTGGAAGAGGTTTTAAAAAAATATGATTTCGAATAAAATAATCAGAATTGCTGTCTCAGGATGCTGCGGAAAAATGGGAAAAAGAATATCTTCTTTGGCGGTTGAGGACAAAAAGTTCTTTTTAGCCGTAGCGATAGACGAGAAAAAGCATTCTGAAACAGGCAGGGATTTTGGGGAATATTTAGGCGGCAGAAAGTCGGGAGTTTTGATACAAAGCGATTGCCGGAGTGTTTTGGAAAGCGCTGATGTTTTGATTGAATTCAGCACCGTGCCGGCTACCATGTCGCATTTGGATGATTGTGTATCTATGGGAAAACCTCTTGTAATCGGTACTACCGCTTTGACAGCGAAAGATGAAAAAAAAATAGAATTGGCCGCGCAAAAAATCCCTATCGTTAAATCTTCCAATATGAGTTTAGGAGTGAATTTGCTTTTTAAAATATTGAAAGATACCGTTAGGAAAATGGGTTCGTATTACGACATAGAAATTATAGAAGCTCATCATAATCAGAAGAAAGACGCGCCCAGCGGAACGGCTTTGAGTATGGCTAAAATTATATGTGATTCTCTGGGGCTTAACGAGAAAAAAGCGTTGCGTTTCGGCCGCCATGGGATATCCGGTCCCAGGTCTAAAAAAGAAATAGCCGTACATGCCATTCGAGGTGGAGAAATTGTCGGAGACCATACAATTTTATTCGCGGGCAAAGGAGAAAATATAGAATTTACGCATCGCGCCTTGTCGAGAGATACTTTTGCCAAAGGAGCTCTTCTGGCCGCGCGATTTATTTGCGATAAGAAAAAAGGATTATATAATATGCAGGATGTATTGGAAATTCAGGAGGATGTATAATGCGGTTAAAAATAGAAACAGCTGAGCGGCTGAAAAAACTTCCGCCTTATCTTTTTGCCGAGCTGGACAGGCTAAAACAGGAAGCCGCCGCGAAGGGAAAGGATTTAATTGATTTGGGAGTGGGAGATCCTGATACGCCTACTCCGGAATATATAATAGAGCGTCTTTATGAAGCCGCGCAAAATCCGGTAACGCATAAATACGCGAACAATGCCGGACTTCCGGAATTGCGGCAGGCAATGACCGACTGGTATAAAAAAAGATTTGGTGTAAAGTTGAATCCCGAAACGGAAATTTTGCCGCTTATTGGTTCTAAAGAAGGGATATCGCATATTCCTCTGGCATTTATCAATCACGGTGATATTTGTCTGGTGCCCGATCCCTGCTATCCGCCTTATAAATCAGGCACGATTTTAGCGGGAGGAATTCCTTACTTAATGCCGCTTTTACAGGAAAATAATTTTTTGCCGGTTCTGGATAACATAGATTATCAGGTCGCGAAACAAGCGAAATTAATGTTTTTGAATTATCCTAATAATCCTACTACGGCTGTTGCCGGAAAAGCATTTTTTGAAGAGGTTATAAAGTTTGCCGAAGTGAATAATGTTATTGTTTGTCACGATGCCGCTTATTCCGAGATCACTTTTGACGATTATAAGCCCATGAGCTTTCTTGAAGTGGAAGGAGCCAAAGAAGTCGGCATAGAATTTCATTCCTTATCCAAAACTTATAATATGACCGGTTGGAGAATAGGTTTTGCCGTGGGAAACAGTGAAGTTATTAAACATCTGGCGAAAGTGAAATCCAATATCGATTCCGGAATTTTCCGTGCCGTGCAATTTGCCGGCATTGTCGCGTTGTCAAACGAAACTCATCTTGAAAAACTCCTGGATGTTTATGAACAACGGCGCGACGCGTTGGTTGACGGGCTGAATTCCATCGGCTGGAAAGTAGAAAAACCGAAAGCGACTTTTTATGTATGGGCGCCGGTTCCGCCTGGATATACTTCTATGGAATTATCTAAAACTTTATTGGATAAATGCGGCATTGTAGCGACCCCGGGAGTCGGTTTCGGGCAGAACGGTGAAGGATATATAAGATTCGCGTTGACCGTGACCGTAGAGAGAATAAAAGAAGCGGTAGAAAGAATAAAAAAATTACATGGCTGAAATTTTGCCATAACGAACTAACTGCTATTTAGGGATTTGAATGAATTTGACGAAAAATTTCGAAAAAAATATATCCGGTACTGCCTCATGGAGTAAGGTGTACATTGGTCTTGGTTCTAATTTAGGTGACAGGGAAAAGAACATAAAAACGGCGTTGGAGTTATTGAAGGAAGAAAAGACCATAAATTTATTGAGGGCTTCTGCGATAAGTGAAACGGATCCTGAAGAGAATCTGAATCAGCCTAAATTTTTAAACGCGGTTTGTGAGACGCAAACAAGTTTATCCCCCGTAGATTTGCTCGATAAATTAAAAAAAATAGAGTATAAAGTGGGGCGTCCTAAAGAATATGAGAAAAATTCACCGAGGATAATAGACCTTGATATACTGGTTTTTGATGATTTATTACTGAAAGGACGGACATTGATTATACCCCATCCTAAAATGCACAAACGCTATTTTGTATTAAACGGATTAAACGAACTCGCTCCCGATTTACTCGTGCCGGGACATAAAAAAAGCGTTAAACAGCTTTTAAGTGAGTTATTAGACGATATCTATGCAAGTAATCAATAGCATTAAAAAAATGCGGGGAATAAGCTGTCAGCTTAAATGTCAAAATAAAACCATTGGTTTTGTGCCGACAATGGGATATTTGCACAAAGGACATCTTTCTCTTGTCAGAAAAGCGCGAAGCGAAAATGATTTTGTGGTTCTCAGTATTTTCGTCAATCCTCCCCAATTTGGGCCGACCGAAGATTACAATAACTATCCACGCGATTTTAAACGGGACAAAAATCTCGCGGAAAAAGAAAAAGTCGACTGTATTTTTTATCCCTCAACTAAAAATATGTACCCCGAAAAGTATAAAACTTATGTCGTTGTCGAGGAATTGAGCGGACGGCTGTGTGGGCTTTACAGACAGGGACATTTTAAAGGGGTAGCTACCATTGTTTCCAAACTTTTTAATATTGTCGCGCCGAATACGGCTTACTTTGGACAAAAAGATGCCCAGCAAACTGTCGTCATAAAACAGATGGCGCAAGACCTAAACTTTCCTGTGAAAATAAAAATAGTACCTACGCTTAGAGAAAAAGACGGTTTGGCGATGAGTTCAAGAAATAAATATCTTTCGCCTGTACAGCGAGAAGAGTCGGTAGTTTTGCATGATGCTCTGAAAAAAGCGGAACAGTTGGTAAAAAAAGGAATTACGAACGCTGCTAAAATTAAAAACTTAATTAAAAAAATGATCGAAGCCAAAAAGACGGCGAAAATAGAATATGTTGAAATTATTGATTCGCAAAGCTTAAAACCGGTCAAAAAAATCGGAGCGAAAACATTAATTGCTGTTGCCTGTTATTTCGGCAAAGCGAGGCTGATAGATAATATAATAGTTGCGGCTCCTTCTGTCTGCGGCAGGCAAGCCCGAAAGACCAAAGACTGTATTATCTGAAAGAGGGTTTATAAATGATTAAAGTAGGTATTGTAGGATGTGGGACGATAGGCACAGAGCTTATTAAGGCCATAGAGAAAGACTTCAAAGGGAGAATGAAGTTAGTTGCTGTTTGTGATGCTGATATAAATAAAGCCGCAAGCGTAATTAAAACATTAAAAAGAAAGACCCGAATTCTCTCATTGGAAAATTTGATAAAGGCAAGCGATTTAATTGTGGAAGCTGCCTCTGCCTCTGTTTCCGCTATGGTAGCTAAAAAGGCGCTTTCAGCGGGTAAGGAGGCGATGATTATGAGCATTGGAGGTTTAATTAACAGGGGTGATGTTTTTCGGTTGGCAAACAAAAGAAAAAAAAATTTATATTTACCAAGCGGAGCGGTGTGTGGACTCGACGGGGTTAAATCAGCAAAGACGGCAAAAATCGCGGAAGTGATTTTAGTGACTACCAAATCTCCTAAAGCGTTAGAAGGAGCGCCTTATTTAATTAAGAAAAAGATAAACCTGGGTTTATTGAAAAAAGAAAAAGTGATTTTCAACGGAACCGCTGAAGATGCTATTGCCGGATTTCCAAAAAATATAAATGTCTCCGCGGTTTTGAGTCTGGCTGGTGTAGGAGCGAAAAAAACGAAAGTTAAAATTATATGTTCTCCTAATGCTAAGGTTAATTCACATATAATAAAAGTAAAGGGTGATTTTGGAGAATTTACGACGCAAACAAATAATTTACCATCACCCGGTAATCCTAAAACTTCTTACATGGCTGTACTTTCGGCCATAGCTACGTTGAACTCTATAACAGACTATGTGAAAATAGGAAATTAAAAAAACCAAAGTCAGAGAGGGGGTGAAATAAATGGCACAGAAAGTATGCAAATGCGGTATTAAGAAAGAAGCCGGTTATCTTTACTTTGTTGATAAAGACGGCGATGTTTCCAGAGCAAAGATGGCAAGAGGCGGAAAGAAAAAGAAGGCTGCCAAGAAGAAAAAGAAGTAAAAAAGAACGCAATTAATTATATCTCATTTATATAGACATGCAAAAAAGGGTGCTGCAAAAAGCATCCTTTTTTGTATTATTAATACTAAAAGCTATTGTTTGCTAACATCAGGGTAATAAATAAACTTTATGTGTAACTATTGACAGAGAAAAAGGGTTGTGTTAATATGTGCTTTGACAAAAGGTAGAAAAAATATCTTTTATTTAACGGCGCCCCCATAGCTCAATCGGTAGAGCAGGCGCCTCTTAAGCGCAAGGTTCAAGGTTCGATTCCTTGTGGGGGTACCAGATTGCGGTATCATAGAAAATTAGGAGAAGGTAAAAGGTATCTGCCTTAAGGTGTTTGTCTATTTTTGCTAAAAGTTTTTGTCCGGTAGTTATTACTTATTGAGACAGCAATGATTTAAGAACGGAATGAAAAGTTTATACTTTGAGGGCACAAAACCGCGGCTTTTAAGCTGTGGATGATGAGTCGAAGGGTTTATTCCGTCAAATCGATGAAATCCAATAAAAATGGCTTTGAGTTTAATCGTAAAAGTAAAAAATTAAAATCCATTTTTGAGGATTATTTATTATCGCGGACGTGGCGGAATTGGCATACGCGTACGGCTTAGGACCGTATCCCTTACGGGTTGAGAGTTCGACTCTCTCCGTCCGCACCATCTATTTATTAAAATGGTTAACGCGGGAGTAACTCAGTGGTAGAGTGCAACCTTGCCAAGGTTGAGGTCGCGGGTTCGAATCCCGTCTCCCGCTCCATCGGTCTATGCTAATCACTTATTGTGATTAGCTTCGCCTGATTGTTTATATAGCATGAGGGATGAGAACCCAAAAAGGGGATTTATAGAAAAACCTGCCCTGCGGTAGGCAGATCGGGGTTAATGGAATATCATGGTTTTGTCTATGGGTTCCATTTTCGCAAATTCATTTTTATTAAGGAGAAGTTTAATGTACAATGTGGAAGTAAAACAAACAGGTATATCCAAGGTTTTGCTGGAAATAAAAGTATCTGAGACTATGGTAAATGATGAGTTTAAACGTTGCTGTACCCAAGCAGCAAAAGAAGCGGAGATTCCCGGTTTTAGAAAAGGAAAAGCTCCTCTGGAAATGGTCAAAGCAAAATTCGACAGTCAAATCTATCAGCAAGCGCTCCAGAATTTAGTTTCAGAATATTATATAAATGCTTTAAGGGAAAGACAGGTTTTTCCGGTAGAGCATCCACACTTCGAAATTAAAAAATTCGCGGAAGGTAACGAGCTTATTTTTACCGCGGAGTTTGAAGTTAGGCCGGAATTCGAAATTCCGGAATATAAAGGGTTAAAAATAGATAAAAGGACTACAGCGATAAAACCGGAAGAAATAGATAAAGGGATAGATTATTTAAGAGAAACAAAGGCTGAATTTTCTTCCGTCTTGGAAAATAGACCTGTGCAGGAGGGAGATTTTTTAGTTGCCGACTATCAGTGTCATGTGGATTCTAAGGTAGTAGATAATAAAAAGAATGTTTTGCTTTCCACTAAGGACACAGCTTTCCCTAAAGAATTTATCGAAGGTTTGGTGGGATCCAAAATAGGAGACGAAAAAGAAATCAATATTACATTACCGCCTAAATTTAGCGACAATAAATTAGCGGGCCGCCCGGCTAAATTTATGATTAAAATACATGATATAAAGAAAAAGAATTTGCCGCAGGCGAGTGAAGAATTTGCCAAAGACATGGGATTTGATTCTCTGGAAAAATTGAAGGTAATTATCGAAAAAGATATAAAAGCGCAAAAAGAAAATTATGCCAAAATTCATATGCGTGAGCAGGCAATTCAACAGCTGATAGAGAAAACACAATTTCAACTGCCTGAAAATATGCTAAAAGAGCAGACGGATATGCTTGTATCTAACACGAAAGAAAAAATCAAAGCCATTAATCCTCAAAGAAAAGAAGAGGATTTAAACGACGAAACGTTAGCCAAGAAATTGCGTCCGGAAGCGGAGAAACAGCTGAAAACATTTTTCATTTTCGACAAAATAGCGGAGAAGGAAAATATCAGCGTTAGCGAAGAAGAACTTAATGACAGGCTGAATATTCTGGCTGTTCAATCTAATCAGTCCGTTGCGGCGTTAAGAAAAACACTTGAAGAAAAAGAACTTATTTCACAGATAGAAGGGCAAATAAAAGACGAAAAAATTCTGGATTTTATCTTGAACGAAGCGGAAATAAAAGAAATTGAAATAACGAAACGGGAATCGTAACCTTAACCGAGTACATCTTATAAAAGGGGGTTTGAAAAATGGAAACAAAATATCAAACATTAGTTCCCATGGTAGTAGAACAAAGTCAGCGCGGTGAACGGGCTTATGATATATTTTCCCGTCTTTTAAAAGACAGAATAGTTTTTATAGGCACGCCTATAGATGATAACGTTGCCAATTTAATCATAGCTCAATTGTTGTTTTTGCAAATGGAAAATTCCGAAAAAGAAATTAGCATATATATAAATACTCCCGGTGGAATGGTTACGGCCGGTTTAGCCATTTATGATACGATGCAGTTTGTTAAACCAAGTGTGGCTACTTATTGCGTAGGGCAGGCTACCAGCATGGGGGCGGTGCTTTTAGCCGCGGGATCCAAAGGTAAACGTTTTATCTTGCCTCACGCGAGGGTAATGATTCATCAGCCATGGGGAGGAGCTCAGGGAGCCGCCGCCGATATAAACATACAAGCCAGAGAAATACTGCGGTTGAGAGAAAAACTCAACGAGATTTTAGCAAAACATACAGGACAGAATATCGAAAAAATTCAAAAAGACAGCGACAGAGATTTTTTTATGACGGCCGAAGAAAGCAAGGAATACGGCATAGTTGATGAAGTTATAAAGACTAAGATATAAATCCGTTGTTTTTAAGGAGCGAATGTTTGTAAAATGACAAAACAAGAAAAAGTAACTTTTAAAAATGAATTACCTTTAATTCCTTTAAGGGATATTGTTATATTCCCTAATGTTGTAGTGCCTCTTTTGGTCGGAAGAAATAAATCCATAAAGGCCGTAAAAGAATCCCAGTCTCGCTTTGACAATCTTGTTTTCCTTGCTTCGCAGAAGAATCTCGATATAGACGAACCTAAACCGCAGGATATATATTCATTCGGAGTTATTGCCGAAATATTAGAGGTGTTTAAATTGCCGGATGGTTCGATTAAAATTTTGATAGAAGGTAAACAGAAAGCAAAAGTCGAGGAATGTTTATTGGAGAACGATTGGTTTAAAGTAAAGGTTAATCCGATTGAAACAGAAATAGAAAATTCTACTGAGCTTTTGGCACTTATGCGTTCGGTGCAGGCTTTATTCGAAAATTACGCGCGGCTTAATACTAAAATTCCGGCAGAGGCCGCGGTTACGACTATGAATATAGAAAATCCTTTATATTTCAGCAATATAGTTGCTTCGCATCTGACTGTAAAAATATCCGAAAAACAAAAAGTGCTTGAAACCGAAGATTTAAAAGAAAACTTTCGTTATCTGGCTAAAGTTCTAAACGCGGAAAACGAAATCATGAGAGTCGAAAAGAAAATTATGAATGATGTTAAAAAACAGATGGAGAGGGCTCAAAAAGATTTCTATTTGCAGGAACAACTTAAAGCTATAGAAAAAGAACTCGGTAGAAAAGACGAAGATATCAAAGAAATGGAAGAGCTTGAGAGAAAAATAAAGCGCGCTTCCATGACGAAAGAGGCTCAAGAAATAGCTTTTCAGGAATTGAAAAAAATATCCAGAATGATGCCGATGGCTCCGGAAGCGTCGGTTTGTCGTAATTATATTGATTGGCTCATAAGCTTGCCGTGGAATAAAAAGACCAATGACAGGTTGAATATTAAAGAAGCCCGTAAAATTTTGGAAGAAGATCATTATGGTCTTGAAAAACCAAAAGAAAGAATTCTTGAATATCTCGCGGTCAAAAAACTTTCTAAAAATCAGAAATCGCAGATTCTTTGTTTTTCCGGTCCTCCAGGAGTGGGTAAAACTTCTTTGGCCAAATCCATAGCGCGTGCTTTGGGAAGAGAATTTGTGCGTATTTCTTTAGGTGGAATCAGAGATGAAGCTGAAATGCGCGGACATAGGCGCACTTATATCGGAGCACTGCCTGGAAGAATCATTCAATCTATGAAAAAAGCGGGCAGTAAAAATCCTGTTTTTCTATTAGATGAAATAGATAAAATGTCGACTGATTTTAGGGGAGACCCTGCTTCCGCGTTGCTTGAAGTTTTAGACCCTGAGCAAAACCATTCTTTCAGCGACCATTATCTTGAAACCGGTTTTGATTTGTCACAGGTAATGTTTATTACTACTTGCAATGTTCAGGAAAATATCCCAGCACCCTTACGGGACAGAATGGAAGTTATCAGATTATCCGGTTATACCGAGTACGAAAAAATAAAAATAGCTAAAATATTTCTTTTACCGAAACAAATTAAAGCGTGCGGGCTGAAGAAAAATATTCTTGAAGTTTCCGATGACGCCGTTTTGAAGATCGCGCGGCAATACACGAGAGAAGCGGGAGTAAGGAATCTTGAACGGGAACTTTCTAATATTTGCCGTAAGCTTGCCGCAAGAATAGTAGAAGAAGGCGAGATAAATAAGAAGGTAAAAAAGATAAAATTAGACGCCGATAATATTCACGAATTTTTAGGACCCCCAAAAATGATGGATGACAGAATCGAAAAGAAAAATGAAATAGGGGTGGCCACAGGTCTGGCGTGGACTGAAGTTGGCGGTGATGTAATGAGTATAGAAACATCCATACTAAAAGGTAAAGGGAAGACAATCCTTACCGGAAAATTAGGGGATGTAATGAAAGAATCCGCTCATGCCGCTTTAAGCTATATTCGTTCAAGAACTAAAGATTTGAATTTAGAAGCTGATTTTTACCGTAAAATAGACATACATGTTCATGTTCCTGAAGGCGCTATTCCTAAAGACGGTCCGTCGGCGGGAATAACAATGGCGACTGCTCTTATTTCGAGTTTGACAAAAAAACCGGTGAGATGCGATTTAGCCATGACCGGTGAAATTACGTTAAGAGGACGGGTTTTGGCTATAGGCGGCCTAAAATCCAAATTATTAGCCGCTCACAGAGCCGGCATAAAAACGGTTATTATCCCGAAAGAAAATGATAAGGATTTACATGAAATACCGTCTCTTGTCAGAGAAAATTTAGATATTATCCTGGTTGAAAATATGGATGAGGTTATAAAAATAGCGTTGGTAAATAGAGATACGGCGAAATCAGTAAAAAAAGACAGTAATAAAAGAAGTATTTGTAAAATGATTACGTCTATTCCATCGGTAGTAACAACGTAAGATTTTAAAACCAAACCGAAAATAATTTTGTAAGGTTCAGGTAGTCCTGAACCGTTAAAGAATTCTAAGGAGGAAAACGCAAATGGCTAAGAAGTGTTATTTGATGACTCCGGGACCTACACCTGTACCGGAAGAAATTATGCTGGAAATGGCTAAGCCCATTATCCATCATAGAACTCCGCAGTTTACTGAAGTAATTAAAAAATGTGAAGAAGGATTAAAGTGTGTTTTAAAAACGAAAAACGAAGTCGTTATTTTTACCTCCAGTGGTACAGGCGCCATGGAGGCTTCTATAGTTAATTTTCTGTCGGCGGGGGATAAAGCCATTTGTGTCATAGGCGGAAAATTCGGAGAAAGATGGTCGGAAATATGCAAGGCATACGGTGTTAATTCTATTGATATAAATGTTGAGTGGAATAAAGTTGTTGATCCCGATATAATAAAAAAAGAACTTGAAAAAAATCCCGACGTAAAAGCGGTGTTTACCACTCAATGTGAAACATCCAGCGGTTCTCTGACGGATATCGAAGGCATCGCGAAAATAGTATCTCAAAGCAAAGCTATTTTAGTGGTGGATGCCATAAGCAGTCTCGGGGCCTGTGAGCTTAAAACCGATGACTGGAAAGTAGATGTGGTTGTTAGTGGTTCTCAGAAGGGATTGATGATACCTCCGGGACTGGCTTTTTGTTCGGTGAGTGAAAAAGCCAAAAAAATGCTCGAAACATCAACTCTTCCTAAATTTTATTTTAATATAAAAAAAGCTTTAAAAACACTTGAGAAAAATGATACTCCGTGGACTCCGGCCATAACATTAATGATAGGTTTGGCCAAAGCCCTTGAGATGATACAAAAAGAAGGTATTGACGAAGTTATTAAAAGACACAATCGCTTGGCAAGTGCCGTGCGCGGTGCCGTAAAAGCGCTTAAACTGGAATTGCTTTCCGAGTCTCCCGCAAACGCGGTTACGGCGGTAAAAGTGCCTGAAGGCATAGATGGTGAAGCGTTGGTAAAAAACATTAAAAATAATAAAGGGGTTTGGTTTGCCGGCGGGCAGGGCTATTTAAAGGGAAAAATTTTCAGAATAGCGACTTTAGGATTTATGCAGGAGTTTGATGTCATTATTTCAATCAGCGCTTTGGAACTTGGGTTAAGAGAAGGCGGTTATAAGTTTGAGATGGGTTTGGGTGTCAAGGCAGTATTAAACGCGTTTTCGGTATAAGCCGATAGCGGCATAAATTCAACATTAGGATAGGAGAAAAAAATGAGAATTTTAGTGAGTGATCCCCTTTCAGATGAAGGATTAAAAATACTTAAAGAACAACAGGATTTAGAAGTAGTCGTAAAGACAAAACTTTCGGTCGAAGAACTAAAAAAAGAAATTAAAGGCTATAATGCCATAATTATCAGAAGCGGAACTACGATGACTAAAGAGATAATTGATGCCGCCGATAATTTGAGAATTATCGGAAGAGCCGGTACCGGAGTGGACAACGTAGACGTAGAAGCTGCCAGCAGAAAAGGCATAATAGTAATGAATACTCCCGGAGGCAATACTATTTCGACGGCGGAACATACGATGAGTCTTCTTCTGTCTATTTCAAGGAATATTCCGCAGGCGCACGCGTCTTTAAAAAAAGGGGCGTGGGAGAGAAAAAAATTTATAGGAGTGGAAGTTTATGGGAAAATTTTAGGAATAGTTGGATTGGGAAGGATAGGAACCGAAGTGGCGAAAAGAGCAAACGCCTTCGGGATGAAAATAATCGCGTATGATCCCTTTTTCTCCGTGGATAAGGCGCGTCAGCTCAAAGTCGAATTGACAAATTTAGAAGATTTGCTTAAAAGAGCCGATTATATTACTGTTCATACGCCTTTAACGGCTGAGACGAAACATCTTATCGGTAAAGAGGAGTTCCAGCTGATGAAATTCGGTGTCCGCGTAATCAATTGCGCGCGTGGCGGAATCATAGATGAAAAAGCGCTTGACGAAGCGCTGGAAAGCGGAAAGGTAGCAGCGGCCGCGTTAGATGTTTATGAAAATGAACCTCCGGAGGACAGCCCTATTTTAAAAAGAGACAATGTTGTAACTACCCCTCACTTAGGAGCATCTACCGAAGAAGCACAGGAAAAAGTAGCCGTGGATATATGTAAACAAGTGGTGGACGCTTTAAGTAAAGGAATCGTCGTAAATGCCGTAAATATTCCTTCGATGGATACTGAACTTTTGAAAATATTAGAGCCTTATATGAAAATTTGCCAGAGATTGGGGTCCGCGGCCAGCCAGCTTGCCAAAGACAGTTTCAGTGAAATAAAAATTACTTATTACGGAGAAATTTTAAATTACGATACTACCATGTTAACCTTAGCGGCGGTTAAGGGAGTATTTGAGCCTATTTTGCAGTCAAACGTAAATTTTGTTAACGCCATGGTAATTGCCAAAGAAAGAGGTATAAGTGTAGTTGACACAAAAGAATCCATTTCGCAGGATTTTACTAATTTAATAAAAATCGAACTTAAAGGTAAAGAAGAAACAATACAGGTAAGCGGCACTTTATTCACAAAAAGTGAACCGAGAATTGTAAGAATCAACGAGTATTATGTCGAAGCTATCCCCGCAGGATTTCTTTTGGTTATGCATAATATGGATGTTCCGGGTATAGTTGGTCAAATTGGGAGTATTCTCGGTAAAAATAATATTAACATAGCCGGTATGACTTTCGGACGGATTAAACAGGGTGGGAAAGCTATTAGTGTATTGAACGTGGACAGCATAGTTCCGCAGGCGGTTATTAATGAGATTTTACATTCAAAAAATATACTGGACGCGAAATTAGTAAAATTATAAGCTATTTTTTTAAAAAGAGGTAATCATAAAAATGAAAAAGAATAAGGTTTATATAGTGGACGTAACAAATAGGGACGGAGTACAAACTTCCAGGTTGGGGCTCGCGAAACTACAGAAGACCATGATTAATTTATATCTTAATGAAATGGGTATTTATCAAAGCGAGTTCGGATTTCCGGTAACCCGTCATGAAACCAATTATATCAATGCCAACATGAAATTGGTGGAAATGGGTGTTTTAAAGCCTATGGTGTTAAGCGGATGGGTAAGAGCTATCACGCAGGATGTAGAAGAAGCGACCTCGCGTACTAAGGTACAGAATTTAAATCTTTCTATTTCTACTTCCGAGCAGATGATAAAAGGTAAGTTTTTAGGTAAAAAAACTAAAAAAGATATTACCAAAATGATGACGGATGCCGTTGATTTGGCAAGGAAAAAGGGAATTAAAAGCTTGGGTGTTAATTCGGAAGACGCCTCGCGTACCAGTGACGAATATCTGGTGGAATTCGCGAAAGCCGCCAAAGATCATGGCGCGGATAGAATAAGATATTGCGATACTTTGGGATTTGATGACCCGTTTACTATTTATAAAAGAATAAAACATTTAGTAGCGAAAGTAGCTATGCCTGTTGAAATCCATTGCCATAATGACCTTGGCATGGTGACAGCGACAAGCGTAGCCGGAGCGGTAGCGGCTATTGACGGAGGCCAGGACGCTTTTATCAATACGACCATAAACGGTATGGGAGAAAGAGCCGGTAACGCGGATTTGGTTTCGGTAATATTGGCTCTTAAATATTCGAGCGGTTTAAAAAATAGAAACCTGCTTGACGAAAGAATAAAATTAAAGAAAGCCTGGAAAATTTCGAAATACGCTTCCTATGCTTTTGGCGTTCCTATTCCAATAAATCAGCCGGGAGTAGGATCAAACGCGTTTGCCCATGAATCCGGTATACATGCCGATGGAGCGCTTAAAGACAGACGCAATTATGAATTGTATGATTTTGAAGAATTAGGCAGAGGAGAACCGGAAATTATAGAAACCGGCAGAAATATAACCGCCGGAGAATACAGCGGAATCAAGGGATTTAGAAATGTTTATGAAAAATTGGCAATTAAATTTAAAGACGAAAAAGAAGCGACCCAGATTCTTGAGCTTGTGCGTTACGGCAATGTTCATACCCAGAAACCTTTGGTCGAAGATGAATTGAGCTTTATTGCCAAATATCCGGATGTCGCGAAAGAAATTTTTACGATGATGCCTCAAGTTGAAAAATCGCTTTAAATAGTGAATAATTAATGGTGAATAGCGAATAGATTAAAAGTGCGAAACTTAAAAGTGAATTTTAAAACCCTTTAGTTTCTACCATCCACTTATTCACTAACGACCATTCACTGGAAAAGGAGCGTAAATTATGAAGAAGATATTAGGTGTCGCGATTTGTTTAGCATTGTTTACAGCTATAAATATAGAGAAAGCAGTCGCGCTTGAAGGAAAAATAAAAGATATTATCGTTGAAAAAAAAGAAAACAGCGCGGATATTATATTTAAAACAGAAGGGGATATAAAGATAATCGCTTATGATATTTCCAAACCTTCGCAAATAATAATAGATATCATTGGAAACGGGTTTGCCAAAACTGATGAAAATATTCCTGTAAATTTCGGAGCCATTGAACAGATTAAAGTTATAAAAAGTGATTTCATGAGAGGGAATTATTATGGAGTCGATTTTTGGGTAATTGAATTAACTACACCCGTTGAATATCAATTTTCTTTTTCCGAAGGCAGTTATATTTTAAGAATAGCAAAATCTAAGGATGTTGGTTTGGAAGATAAAAGAAGCGGTAAAGAATTATCTTTACCGCGAAAAACCGCGGAGACTGTATCTGTTTTGGCTGAGGATTCGGCGGAAAGTTTAAGAAAAAAAGGAATTCAGTATCAATTGGCCGGAGAATACCAAAAAGCTGCCGACTATTATCAGGAAGCTATTGATAACAATCCTGAATATATTACGGCTTATAACGATTTAGGTATCGTTTACCATAAATATTTGGGAAAAACCCAAAAAGCCATTGAATTGTTTGAGAAAGCGTTAAAAATTAATCCCGATTATCCCGGAGCGCATACAAATTTGGCGCTGATTTACGAAGAAATGAATGATGAGAAAAACGCGTTACTGCATTGGTCACAGCGCGCTCGCCTCGGAAATCCACAAGATTATTGGACGGAAATTGCCAAGAGAAAGCTAAAAGAATCGGCAAATTGATTTTTATTTAAAAAATTTTTTTATCCGCCTTCACAGAATAATACTGGCTTACCTGTAAATGAATGTGAATATTGTTGCGGCGGATGTTCGCAGGGGAAATCTATATGGGGCGGGTAACCCTGCCAACGCTTTGTGGTGGATAAATTCGGAAAGGACCATGGGTTTATCCGTAGTGCTCCATAACATATACTTAAAGTGAGAAAAATATTATGGCAAATACAGTTGTTGTTGGCGCGCAGTGGGGAGATGAAGGCAAGGGTAAAATTATAGATTTATTTTCCGAAAAGGTAGATTATATCGTAAGATACCAGGGAGGTAATAACGCGGGACATACAGTGGTAATCGGAGAAAAAGAGTTTATACTGCATTTGATTCCTTCCGGTATTTTACACAAAAATAAAATTTGTGTAATCGGTAACGGGGTGGTTATCGATCCGCAGGCGTTGTTAAATGAAATAGAAGGTCTTCGCGCAAAGGGTATAGAGGTAAACGAAAAAAATTTTTTGATAAGCGAACAGGCGCATGTTATATTTCCGTATCATAAAATACTGGACAAATTAAAAGAAGAAAAAAAAGGACTTAAGAAAATCGGGACTACAAAGAAAGGAATAGGCCCGTCTTACACGGACAAAGTCGCGCGCTACGGCATAAGAGTTGTTGATTTGCTTGATGAGGAAGTATTTAAGAAAAAATTGCGGGAAAACATAGATGAGAAAAACGATATTTTTCGTTCGACGTATAATTTTAAAGGATTTGATTTTGATGAAATTTATAACGAATACCGTGAATACGCGAAAAAGATAAAACCGTTTGTTTGCAACTGTTCACTTCTATTAAATAACGCCATTGCCGCCAAGAAAAGAATATTATTCGAAGGAGCGCAGGGAACTCTTCTAGACGTCGACCATGGAACATACCCTTTTGTTACGTCTTCTAATTCAACAGCCGGCGGCGCTTGCTGCGGGACAGGTGTGGGGCCGACAAAAATAGATGAGGTTATAGGTATAGTAAAAGCTTATACTACCCGGGTAGGAGAAGGTCCTTTTCCCACCGAATTTTCATCTAAGATGATGAATGAAATAAGAAATAAGGGTAAGGAATTTGGAGCTACTACCGGCAGAGCCAGGCGATGCGGGTGGTTTGACGCTATTATAGTCAGGTACGCGGTTTTGGTAAACGGGCTTGATTCTATAATAGTTACGAAATTAGATGTTTTAGATAATGTAAAAGCGTTAAAAATCTGTGTGGGTTATAAGTATAAAAATAAAATATATAAAGATTTTCCGGCTAATATAGAATTATTGAGTAAGTGTAAGCCTGTTTATGAAGAATTGGAGGGATGGACTAAAAACACTAATCAGGTTTCTAAATATGAGGATTTACCGGTAAACGCGAAGAAATATTTAAAAAGATTGGCGGAACTTGCCGGGGTAAAAATTTCCATGGTTTCTGTGGGTTCTGAACGAAATCAAACATTAAAAATGAACCCTTCGACTTATCCACGGCTTAAAAGCCGTGATATTCGCTCAGGGTAAAGGGCTCACTACAAGCGGCTAAGTGCAGAGTTCTGAGTATAATTGAAGGATGAATTTTTAAAAATTTAAAAGTAGAGGTGTTATGTCGATGAATATTTATTTGGGTATTCCTATTATTATATGTATTATCGCTTTAATAATTGCTATATTTTTTGCTAAATCTGTGATGAAGGAAGATGGCGGTACCGCGAAGATGAGGGAAATAAGCGGTTTTATACGGGAAGGCGCTATGACTTTTATGCTGGAAGAGGCACGGGTAATGATATATGTTTTAGTTGTAGTTGCCGCTATTCTTTTAATGATTTGGGGATGGGAGACTGCTGTTAGTTTTATATTGGGCGCTGTTTGCGCGGGGTTGGCCGGTTTTATTGGAATGAATATGGCTACCAATACAAATGTCAGAACCGCTCAGGCCGCAAAAAAAGGTTCTGCCTCGGCTTTGCGTGTAGCTTTTTCCGGCGGAGCAGTAATGGGAATATCCGTAGGTTCTCTGGCGCTATTGGGGCTTTGTATTGTTATCTGGGTTTTTAAAAAATATTTTGATCCCGCCAATATAAAGATAGAAGACGTAAGTATTCCTTGGTTGAGTTCGGTTTTAGGCAGAAATATTAATTTTATCAGGGCGGCTATTATTGTCAGCGCTTATTCTATGGGAGCAAGTTTAGTAGCTTTATTCGACCGTGTAGGGGGAGGCATTTATACTAAAGCGGCGGATATGGCGGCGGATTTGGTCGGTAAAGTGGAAAGCAATATTCCCGAAGATGACCCGCGAAATCCGGCTGTTATTGCCGATAATGTTGGTGATAATGTAGGGGATGTCGGAGGATTGGGAGCGGATTTATTGGAATCTTTTGTTGGTTCCATTATTGCTGTAATTGTAATATTTTTATATATTTTCGTAGGCAGAAATAATCCAAGCATAAGGGAAGGATTATTGCCTAAATTTGGTTTATTGAATTTTGATGCCGCTAATTTCGGGTCTGTTGTTTTCCTTCCCATAATGATTGTAAGCGGCGGCATTCTTTCCTGCTTGTTGGGAATAATATATGTAAGACTTTCAAAATGCAAAAACATTCAGCAAACTCTTATGAACGGTACTATATTAAGCGCGGTGTTTACTTCTATTTCTAGTTTTTTTATCGTAAAATATATTTCGCCATCGAGTCTGACTCCTTTCTGGGCTGTTTTGATGGGGCTTGGTTCCGGTATTTTAATCGGAAAAATAAGTGAATATTATACTTCGTGTGATTTTAGACCGGTAAAAGAATTAGCCGTATTATGCGATCAGGGAGCGGGTATTTCTCTCGCGGGAGGATTGGCTCTTGGGATGAGAAGCTGCTTTTGGCCAATGATTATAATTTGTCTTGCTACTATATGGAGTTATCATATAGGAGGTTTGGCAGGGGTTACTTATACTTCACTGGGGATGCTTGCTTTTGTGGTAATGACCGTTTCCGTCGATACTTATGGTCCTATCGCCGATAATGCCGGCGGTATCGCGCAAATGGCCAATTTAGATAAATCGGTCAGAGATGTAACTGATAATCTGGATGCGGTCGGTAATACAACGGCAGCTATAGGAAAAGGTTTTGCTATCGGTTCGGCCGCTTTCGCTGCTCTTGGACTTATTGCCGCTTATATCTGGTCATCCATAGGACATGCCGAAGAAATAACTTTGCCGATTATATATTTAATCAGTCCGCAAATAGGAGCTTATGTCATCGCGGGATTTTTCCTCGGAGCCATGATTCCTTACGCTTTTTCTTCATTATTGATTTCTTCTGTAGTGGAAACCGCGCATACTTTAATAGAAGAGATCAGAAGACAATTTAAAACGAGACCCTTGATATTGGAAGGTAAGGAATTACCGGATTATAACAAATGCATTTCGATTGCTTCCGGAAAGAGTTTGAAAAAGATGATTGTACCCGCTTTAATAGCGTTGTTATCTCCTTTAGTAATAGGATTTGTTTTGGGGCGTTCGGCTTTGGCCGGATTTTTGATAGGGGCTTTATTATCTGCCATAAATTTGGCTATACAGTTTGCCAATACAGGTGGCGCGCTTGATAATGCCAAAAAATATATAGAAGAAGGAAACTTCGGCGGCAAAGGTTCAAAAGCTCATGCCGCTGGTGTAATTGGGGATACTTTTGGAGATCCTCTAAAAGATACAGTAGGACCATCGTTGGATATTTTAATAAAACTCATGGCTGTAATATCTTTATTATTCGCGTCTTTATTTCCTATTATGCCTATTTTCTTTAAATAAGGATGTCGAAATTGACATATTAATACAAGTTTGATAGTATAAAAAATACTAAAGAGAGATTTCGCGTTCATTAATTGAACAAAGACAGGAGGTCGATATGAGGAAAGTTACGCGCGTATGGACGAAATGTTTAGCGGTGGTATTGATTCTTTCTTTTGCCTGCGGCTGTGCCGTAAAAATTCAAAAACGGCAGTACGAAGACATTAAAAAAATCAATGAATTAACCAAAGAACTGGAAGACATGAATTCTACTTTGGCGATGCTTCAGAATAATTTAAAGGACGAAATTAAAAGAGGAGATGTCAGCGTCGAAAAGGAAACAAGAGGAATTGTAGTGACTTTTGTCGCTGAGGTGCTTTTTGATTCCGGCAAAGCGGTTATTAAGGAAGAAGGCGTAGATATGCTGGAAAAAACAGCGTCTGTTTTAAAGAAGGTTGATAACGATATATCGATAGAAGGACATACCGACAACATCCCAATAAAATATTCCGGTTGGAAATCGAATTGGGAACTTTCTACCGCGCGTGCTTTGAGCGTATTGCATTATCTGGTTGAAGACCAAAATTTAAATCCGGAAAAGCTTTCCGCTACCGGTTTAGGCGAATATCATCCAATTGCTTCAAATGAAATTCCGGAAGGCAGACAGAAAAACAGGCGCGTGGAAATTATAATAAAACCTCAGCTTTCCAAGTTTGAGAAATCAGCTACTCAGAAAAAACAAACCGAAGGGAAAAGCGCTGTAAAATAATTTTTATTCCTGACACGCGGAATGTTTGCTAAATGTGGTGAGCGAAGTCGAACCATTAAAGAAAATATGC
Source organism: Candidatus Omnitrophota bacterium (assembly GCA_043822625.1). Taxonomy (GTDB): domain Bacteria; phylum Omnitrophota; class Gorgyraeia; order DAOVKU01; family DAOVKU01; genus JBDRBQ01. Next base: position 35,488 of record JBDRBQ010000072.1, read on the forward strand.
CAAAAATAAATGAACAAAATATACCCGCGCACATTGCTTTTATAATGGACGGAAACGGGCGTTGGGCAAAACAAAGAGGACTTCCCCGTATCGCCGGACATCGCGCGGGGGCAAATACGGTCAACGCAATAATCGAAGAAGCCTTGAAAATAGGAATTAAAGTAGTTACCTTTTATACTTTTAGCGTCGAAAACTGGAATAGGCCGAAAAAAGAAATAGACGCGTTAATGAAGCTTCTGAAAAAATATTTAGTCAAAAAAAAGAAGGAATTTCGCAAACACCAGATTCGTCTGAATGTAATAGGCAGAATAACTGATTTACCGATAGAGGTTCGGGAAGTAATAAAAGATATTTTAGAAGAAACTAAAAATAATTCTAAATTGATTTTAAATCTGGCTTTAAGTTACGGCGGAAGGCCGGAAATCGTCGACGCGACAAAAAAAATAATGAAAGACGCCGCGGCGGGAAAAATAAACGCGAATGATTTGAACGAAGATATTTTCGCTTCTTATCTTTATACGGCAAATATTCCCGACCCAGATCTTCTGATCAGAACCAGCGGAGAGATGAGAATATCTAATTTTCTTTTATGGCAAATTTCATATACGGAGTTGTATTTTACTCCTAAACTCTGGCCGTCTTTTGGTAAAGAAGATTTACACGAAGCGATAGAAGCTTACCAAAAAAGAGAAAGGCGGTTTGGCAGGATTTAAATGTTAGTTCAGCGTTTTTTTAGTTCTATAATATTAGCCATTCTTTTTGTTGCCGCTATTTTTTTTCTGCCTAAATGGGCTTTCGCGGTTTTAACGATTGTTTTTTGCGCGTTAGGCACATATGAATTTTACGCGCTGATGGAAAAAAAAGGCATCCGCACATTGAAGTTTTTAGGCACGTTTATTGCCGCCGCTATTCCCTTCGCTGTTTTTAAAAAATTAGAATTGACCGGGTGCTGGGATTTTCTTTTCATAGTTTCCGCGATCTTGGCTTTGTTTATTGTCCAATTTACACGCAAGAAAAATGATGATGCAGTAACTGCCATATCTTTGACTTTGTTCGGCGTATTTTACGTAAGCTGTCTTTTAAGCTTTTTACTGAAAATTTTTGTACTTCCTCATGGCAATCTGTTTATTTTTTTTCTTTTAGTTGTAACTAAAATGGGCGACGTTGCCGCTTACATAGGCGGCAGCCGTTTTGGAAAACATCTTTTAATAAAGCGTATCAGTCCTAAAAAAACTGTAGAAGGGGCTGTTTTTGCTTTTATAACGACTCTTTTGTTGTCGTGCGCTTCCAAAATTTATTTGCCCCAAATTCCATTGGTACATCTTTTTTTGCTGGGAATATTTCTGAGTATTTTGGGTCAAGTCGGTGATTTATCCGAATCTTTGATAAAAAGAAATTGTCAGATTAAAGATTCCGGAAATCTTATTCCGGGATTTGGCGGCGTGCTTGATTTAGTTGACAGTATTTTATTTGCCGCCCCCGCGTTATATTTTTATTTAATCTATACCGGTATAATACTAAAGTAAAATCGGTTCATTTTATAAAATAAAACTCATTTTAGATAAGAGGTTGTATAGTGAAAAAAATAGCCGTATTGGGGTCAACCGGTTCTATTGGAATAAATACTTTAAAAGTATTAGATAATTTAAAAGATTATAAAATAGAATGTTTAACCGCTCATTCAAGTATTCAGCTTTTGGCGAAACAGGCAAACCGCTATAAAGTTCCGTTATTGGGCATAGGTGAAAAAGAAAATTACCCGCTTTTTACTAAGTATCTGGAATACAAGCCAAAGGAAATTTTTTTCGGCGCCGAAGGGTTAAAAAACTTTTGCCGTGACAATAATTGCAGGGAAATAGTTATTGCCATTGTCGGTTTCGCGGGTTTAATTCCTTTAATCGAATCCATAAAAAAAGATAAAAAAATCATCTTAGCCAACAAAGAACCACTTGTGTGCGCGGGTAAAATAATCATGGATTTATTAAAAAAGCATAAGGCGGAAATTATTCCTGTCGACAGCGAGCATAATGCTATTTTTCAATGTTTGAATGGAGAAGACACAGCCGCAATAAAAAGAATTATCCTGACGGCTTCCGGCGGCCCTTTCAGCGATTTTAAGTTCAGCGACTTATCTTCGGTGACGCCTGCCCGGGCGTTAGCCCATCCAAGGTGGAAAATGGGTAAAAAGATTACCATAGATTCGGCGACTTTGATGAATAAAGGTTTTGAAGTAATCGAGGCAAAGTGGTTGTTCGGCGTTGACGTAGAAAAAATAGAAGTTTTAATTCATAAAGAAGCTATAATTCATTCGATGGTAGAATTCACAGATGGTTCTGTCATGGCGCAATTAAGCAATCCCGATATGCGGCTTCCTATCCAATACGCGCTGACTTTTCCCCAAAGAAAACCTTCCGCGCTGAAGAGTTTGGATTTTTCTGAAATAGGAAATCTTACCTTTACCGAGCCTGATACCGGCAGATTCCCCTGTCTTAAACTTGCCTATAAAGCAGTCGAAAAAGGCGGAACCTATCCATGCGCTTTAAACGCGGCGGATGAAGAATTGGTCCACGCGTACCTGAATGAAAAAATAAAATTTACCGACATTCCTAAAATTATCGAGAAAGTTTTAGCTAAACATAAATCAGTCGAAGAACCTGGCCTTGAAGAAATATTAGAAGCTGATATTTCAGTCAGGCAATTAACTAAGAAGTATTATTAAAAAAGGAAAGGTATTGCAATGGGCATAATGGGAATTTTAATAGCTATTTTGATATTTGGAGTTATCATACTAATACACGAATTCGGTCACTATACCGCCGCGAAATTATTCAGATGCGGTGTTTCGAAATTTTTCATAGGATGGGGGCCTAAAATTGTTTCTTTCAAGCGGCGCGAAACCGAATATGGAATTTCTTGGATTCCTCTAATCGGCGGTTATGTAAGACTGCCGGGATCTGAAGAGGAAGGCGGAGAAATTACCGAAGAAGAAGCCGCGGACATAAAAAAATATAACTTAAAGACTTTTAACGACCTTAACGCGTGGCAGAAATGCCTTGCTTTCGCGGGAGGAGTAATACTTCAGATAATCGTCTGTATTTTAATTCTTACTTTGATAATTTCTGTCATGGGAAAACCGGTTACCAGAGTCGTAGTAGGTGGATTACAGTCCGATTCGCCGGCGCAGGCTTCAGGTTTGGAAACTACCGATGTAATACTTGAAGCGGACGGGCAGAAAATAACCTCCGTAGATGAACTTATAAACTTTACCTCCGATAAAGCCGGTAAACGTGTTAACTTAACCATAGACCGCAAGGGAAAAACCGAATCTGTTGTTGTAGTGCCCCAGTATTCCGAAAAAGAAAAAAGGGCTTTAATGGGTATCAACATAGCGCCTATTTTGCATTTTGAAAAACAACAAATGCGTTGGCATGATTACGTTTTCGGCGGTGTTGTTTTTACCGGGGAATTAAGCGTAAAAGTAGTACAGGGTATAGGAATGCTCATTACGCATAAGGTTTCCCTGAAAAATTCGGCTATGGGTCCGGTGAGGATGGTAGCTTTTACCAAAGAAGTAATCAAGATGGGATTCGTGCAGGTGCTTTTGTTTTTCGCGCTCATCAACATAAATCTGGCCATGATAAACTTAATGCCCTTTCCAGCGCTCGACGGCGGGCACATCCTGATTTTATCTATCGAAAAATTATTCAGGACTAATATTAAAACCAAAGCCAAAGAAATCATAAATTTAACCGGCTTCGCGTTACTTATCGCGTTAATGATTTATATTACCTACAACGACATCAGCTGGCTCATCAAAGCCCATTTCGCCAAACCCGTGCCGCAGGAACAAGTTGTGCCAGCGGGGAAATAAAAAGCGGTGAATGGTTTAATAGCGGATAGCTTTTAGCGTATATTGTAGGGGCGGATCTATGTATCCGCCTGTTATAGAACAATACAGGATCTGACATTTAATCCCTTTTCAATAACCGCAATTCCTCCTTGACTGGTACATGCAAAACATGTACAATATGCGTATGAAATACGAATGGAACCCGGAGAAAAATGAATGGTTGAAAAAAGAAAGAAAAATATCTTTTGAAAACATTGCGTTTCATTTATTGCAGGGGGATGTTTGGAAAACCGCGGATCATCCTGATCAAAAAAAATACCCCGATCAGAAAATATATTTTATTATCGTTGAAGATTATATTTATATAGTTCCATATATTATCGAAAAAGAATATATTTTTTTAAAAACTATTATTCCAAGTAGAAAAGCAACCAGGGATTATAGAAAAGAATTGGAGGAGTAATATGAAATACGATAAAGAAGAAAAAGACATTTTAGATGCTTATGAAAGCGGGAAAATGAAGCTTTCTAAACCATCGAAAAAAGAAATAAAAGCTGTCAAAACAGCCGCGGAAAACACATTTAAAAAAGATAAGCGAATCACTATACGACTTTACAGTCGTGATTTTAAAGGCATCCAGAAGAAAGCTATGGAAATGGGTATGCCTTATCAAACGCTTATTTCTACGATAATTCACCGCTACGTCGAAGGTGAATGGACGAAGCAAGGCAATAGCGCGAAAAGAAAGAACCTGTAGTGTCACAGCGCGCCGTGACCGCTAATTAAAAAAAGCGGTAAATTATTGTAGGGGCGGATCTCTATATCCGCCCGTGATAGAACCCTATAAAATAATTTTAATAAACAATCAAAATGTGTAGGGACAAGCCTAAGGCTTGTCCGATATAAGATAATAAAAATAGCAGAAAAAAACGAGTCGGAGTGACTCTTTCGCAATCATTATTTGCTTCAAAAATCTTGACAAAAATTTAGATATATATCATAATATATACCTAAGTGTTGTATAGCCAAAAGTAACAAATAATATAAGGGGGTTAATGAAAATGAACACCGCGAAAGTATTTATAAACGGTAGAAGTCAAGCTGTTCGGTTGCCCAAAGATTTTAGGTTTAAAACTAAAGAAGTTTATATCAATAAAATTGATAACGTTATAATGTTAATATCCAAAAATAAACCATGGATAAATTTGGTCAATAGTTTGGATAAGTTTACAGATGATTTTATGGTAAAAAGAAACCAGCCCAAAGATCAAAAAAGGCAAGCGTTTTAATGAAATATTTATTAGATACAAATATATGTATTTATATAATTAAGAAAAAGCCCTTAGAAGTAATCAATAAGTTAACTAAAATAAATATTTCAGACATTGGAATGTCTTCTATTACTTTGAGTGAATTAGAATATGGTGTCGAGAAAAGTCAATCTTCCGATAGAAATAGAATCGCGTTGTTGGAATTCTTATCTCCGATTGAAATTTATAATTATGATGACTCAGCCGCTAAAGAATACGGGGTGATAAGAGCTGAATTAGAAAGAAAAGGAAATATTGTTGGATCCTTGGATATGTTGATAGCGGCCCATGCTAAATCTTTAGGTTTGATATTGGTTACTAATAATGAGAAGGAATTTAAAAAAATACCGGAATTAAAAATAGAAAATTGGGTAAAGAAATAATTAAAGAACCTGTAGTGTCACAGCGCGCTGTATTCGCCAGTGATAGAACCCTATAAAATAATTTTAATAAACAATCAAAATGTGTAGGGACAAGCCTAAGGCTTGTCCAAGATAAAATAATAAAACCAGCCCAAAGATCAAAAAAGGCAAGTGTTTTGATTTCGTGTCATGCTCGAATGTATTTGTCGGGCATCCAGAAAAGTTTTGTGTGCGCTTCCGAACACGGATTTGGTTATAACAATTTTGTAGGGGCGCAATATCTTGCGCCCGTTAATAACATAAAAACAAAATAGAGAAAAACCATGATAAAACGCAGAAGAACAAGAGTTGTTAATGTCGGTAAAGTAAAGATGGGGTACCCTCATCCTATTTCTGTACAGAGTATGACCAATGTGTCTACTGAAGATGTTGGGGCAACTATAAAGCAGATTAAAAAACTGGAAAAGGTTGGTTGTGAAATAATCCGAGTAGCTGTACTGAATGAAAAGGAAGCCTTCGCCATAAAGGAAATTAAGCGAGATATTTCCATACCTCTGGTGGCGGATATCCATTTTGATTATTGTTTAGCGCTCCTGTCTATAAAAAGCGGTTGTGACGCGGTGCGGATAAATCCCGGTAACATTCACAGAAAAGAAGACATGCTGAAAGTAGTACGTGAAGCCAAAAACGCCGGTATTCCCATCAGGATAGGAATGAATTCGGGTTCAGTAAGAAAACCTGCCGGAAGCAAAAAGCCAATCGAAGATTTAATGGTGGAGAGCGCTTTTGAGGCCATAAAAATTCTTGAGAAAGAAAAGTTTTATGATATAATAATTTCACTTAAATCATCGGATATACAGCAAACTATTAATGCTTACAAAAAAATATCAAAATTGTGCGATTATCCGACGCATCTTGGAATTACCGCGGCCGGACTGCCGGAAGAAGCCGTTGTCAAGTCGTCTATCGGTATGGGATTTTTACTGCTCAACGGAATCGGGGATACTATCAGGGTTTCGATAACGGGTAATCCTGAACTGGAAGTGGAAGCCGGCAGGCGTATTTTAGCGAGCCTTGGACTTAGAAGATTTGGGCCGGAAGTAATAAGCTGTCCTACCTGCGGCAGATGCAAAGTTGATTTACCGTCGATTGTAAAAAAGGTCGAAAAAGAATTGATTTCTTTGAGTAAAATATTTCCCGAAATAAACTGTCTTAAGGTGGCAGTTATGGGATGTGAAGTAAACGGTCCGGGAGAGGCTAAAGAAGCTGATGTCGGGGTTGCCTGTTCACGTGGCGGCGCGCTGCTTTTTGCCAAAGGCGAAAAAATAAAAAAGATAAATTTAACCGAGATAGAAAAGGAATTGATAGGATATATTAAAAATGAAATGGTCGAATAATACGTTAATACCTACTTTAAAAGAATCTCCGGCGGAGGCAGAAGCGCTGAGCCATAAACTTATGATTCGAGCAGGGCTGATAAGAAAATTAGCTTCGGGAATTTATTATTATTTGCCGCTCGGCTATAGGGTGTTGTCGAAAGTTATCAACATTGTGCGTAAACACATGAATAAAGCCGGCGCTCAGGAACTGCTTTTGCCCGCGTTACAGCCGGTTAATTTATGGGAAACTTCAGGCCGATTTGAATTACTTGGAGAAGATATGTTCAGCTTCAAAGACCGGCATAAAAATGTGATGGTTCTCGGTCCCACGCATGAAGAAGTAATTACCGACCTCGTAAAAAACGAAGTAAAGTCATATAAACAACTACCGCAGATATTATATCAAATTCAGACTAAATTCAGGGATGAACCGCGGCCGCGTTTCGGGGTGGTGCGTTCTAAAGAATTTATAATGAAAGACGCCTACAGTTTCGACGTTGACGAAGAAGGGCTCAGCAAAAGTTATGAACTGATGAAAAAAGCGTACTGTGATATTTTAAATGAATGCGGCCTTGATTTTGTCATGGTGGAAGCTGACCCCGGGATTATGGGGGGGAAGCAGTCCAGTGAATTTATGATTTTTTCGGAGAGCGGCGAAGATTTGGCGGCTGGCTGCGATTGCGGCGCGGCTTTTAACGCGGATGCGGCGGCAGAAGCGGAAGAAGAAAATGCCGGAAGCGATATTGCGGAGCTTACGTTAAAAGAAGTTTCAACGCCGTCAAAAACTACCATCGAAGAAGTAAGCTGTTTTCTTAAAATTACACCCGATAAGCTTTTAAAAACTATTATTTACGACGTAGATGGAGAGGGAAATATAGCGGTTTTGATAAGAGGCGACCATCACGTCAATGAAACGAAATTAAAAAAAATTGTCGGTACGGATAAATTTAGGATGGCGGATGAAAATACTATTAAAAAACTTACTAATAGTAAAGTGGGATTTTCCGGCCCTGTGGGGCTCAGCGGCGTACGAATAGTCGCTGATAATGCCGTAAAGAAAATGTCTAATTTTGTCTGTGGCGCGAACAAAGACGACGCGCACTTTGTAAACGTGAATCTAAATAGAGATTTTAGCCCAAAAGAATACGCGGATTTAAGGCAGATAGAAAACGGGGATTTGTGTCCTGTCTGTCGAAAAGGGAAAATAAAACTCAATAAGGCCATGGAGGTTGGACATATATTTAAACTCGGCACACGCTACACTCAGGCTATGGGGGCGAATTATTTAGACGCGGACCAGAAAGAAAAAACCATTATCATGGGCTGTTACGGTCTTGGAATAAACCGTCTTATCGCGGCCTGTATTGAACAAAATCATGATGAAAAAGGCATTAAGTGGCCTGTTTCTTTAAGTCCTTATGAAGTAATTATATCCGTTTTAAATCCTCAGGATGAAGCTGTGCTGAAACTTGCCGAAGACGTTTATTGTAAGCTGGAAAATATCGGTGTTAAGGATGTTTTGCTTGATATCAGAGATGAACGGGCTGGGATTAAATTTAACGATGCCGATCTGATAGGTTTTTACCTGAGAGTTGTTATAAGCCGGCGAACTTTATCGGAAAATAAAGCGGAAATTTTCCTGCGAAAAGAAGGAGAAACTAAAAATTTCGATATAAATAACATAGAGATAGAAATCAAAAAACTTCTTGACAAAAATAGACTGGAGTAGTACCCTATTTTAAAGAGATATACTTATTATGAAGAGTGGGCAGGAAAACCCACTTTTTTTTATTGAAAGAGGATATTGCTAAAAAATGGAAAAAACGATTATTGATAAAATAATGGAAATAGTAAAAAAAACTTTGGATGCTTTTGACTTTCAATTAGTAGAATTATATTTTAAAAAAGGAAGAAGCAAAGAGTTTATCAAAGTATTAATTGACAAGGCGGAAGGCGGGATTACTTCGAAGGAATGTGTTAAAGCTAATAAAGAAATCAGTTTGGCGCTGGATAATTCAGGTGTCTTAACGCAAAGCTATGTGCTTGAAGTTTCTTCGCCTGGTATAGACCGCCCGTTGGTTACAAAAGAAGATTTCCAGAGAAAGAAAGGTAAAAAAGTAAAGATAGAAACCACAGAATCTTTAAAAGGAATAGCCGGCGCTATTGTGGATGTAACTGATGAGGCTGTAATAATCGAGAAAGAAGAAAATAAAGAGCGCGAAAATGTCCCGTTTAAGTTAATCAAAAAGGCGAAGATAAAAATAGAGTGGTAGGTGAATAATCTATGAACAATGAACTATTATCGGCTTTGGAATATTTAGAAAAAGAACGAGGAATTAAAAAAGAAATTTTGATTAAAGCGGTGGAATCCGCGCTTATTTCAGCGGTTAGAAAAACGCTCAAAGAAAAAACAGCTGAAATAAGAGTTGAATTTGATTCAGGATCCGGCGGTTTTAAATTTTTTGCCGATGAAAAAGAAATTCAGGATCCCCTGTTTGGTAGAATTGCCGCGCAAACCGCCAAGCAGGTCATAATTCAGAGAATAAGAGAGGCGGAAAAAGATATTGCTTTCGAAGAATTTGAAAGTAAAAAAGGCGATATTGTCAATGGGTTAGTTCATCGTTTTGAGAAAAATGCCGTGATTTTGGATTTGGGAAAAGCCGAAGGCATTTTACCGAAAAAAGAACAATTGCCCAAAGAGAATTATCGTCAGGGTGAAAGAATAAAAGCTCTTGTCTTGGAAGTAAATAGGGGGCTTAGGGGGCTGCAGATAATATTGTCGAGAAATGATGCGTCATTAGTTAAACGGCTTTTTGAACTTGAAGTGCCTGAAATTTCAGAAGGTATAGTAGAAATTAAATCTATCGCCAGAGATGCCGGAGAGCGCACTAAAATTGCCGTTTTTTCCAAAGATGAAAAAATAGACAGCGTTGGATCTTGTGTAGGCATGAGAGGTTCGCGCGTAAAAGATATCGTTAGAGAGCTCCAGGGAGAAAAAATTGATATTATTAAGTGGGAAAAAGATATTAAGGACTTTGTTAAAAATGCTTTAAGTCCGGCCAAAGTATCAGAAGTAGCGGTAGATGAGAAAAATAGAAGGATAGAAGTTGTGGTAGAAAATGACCAGCTATCTCTGGCTATCGGTAAACACGGACAGAACGTAAGGCTGGCTTCTAAATTGATATCATATGAAATAGACATAAAAAGTTATAGTGAAATAACAAAAGATAAAGATAAGGAAATAGAAAAAGAAATAGAAAAAGAAAAAGAAGTGCATAAGGTTAAGTCAGAAGCTATAACGTTAGATAATTTAGCGGGAGTCGGAGAAAAAACAACGGTCCTTCTAAAAGAAGCCGGTTTTGATAGTATTGAAAAAATAGCAGGCAGTTCGGTGGAGGAGTTAACGAAAATTAAAGGGCTTGGGGAAAAGACTGCCGAAAAAATTATTGCAGAGGCTAAAAAAAATATTTCGTAATTATTATTAAGGAGAAAAAACATTGAGTCTAAGAGTGCATCAATTAGCTAAGAATTTGGGATTATCGAGTAAAGAATTAATCGAGAGGCTTAATAAATTACATGTGAAAGTAACAGGGCACATGAGCGCGGTAGATGAAAAGACCGCCGAAATTTTAATGGCGGAACTTAAACCGGTTACGGCTAAACCCGCGGAAAAAGAAAAGCCCGAGAAGGCTGTAAAAAAACCGAAACCGCCAAAAGAAGAAAAGAAGGAAGAAGAGAAAATAGTAACTGAAAAAAAGACCGAAGAGGTAGTTGAAGAAGTACTTGAAGAAAAAATCGAAGTAATAAGCAAAGAAAAAACTATTCCAAAAAAAGAAGTAAAATTTCCTATCACGCCCAAAGAATTAGCTTTGAAACTACAGATAAAACCAAGTCAATTAATCTCGGATCTGATAAAGAAAAGAATTTTTGTCAATCTTAATCAAAATTTAAGCGAAGACGTGGCTAAAGGAATCGCGCAAAATTACAATGTGGAATTAATAGCACTGCCATCCGAAGAAGAAGCCATTCTGTCAGAACATGAAAAGATAGATAAGAGTAAACTTATTTTAAGAGCACCGGTAGTTACTTTTATGGGACACGTTGACCACGGGAAAACCTCTCTTTTGGATTTTATTAGAAAAACAAGAGTCGCTCATAAAGAAGCTGGTGGAATAACTCAGCATATAGGCGCTTACCAAGTAGATTTTAAAGGTGGAAAAGTTACTTTTCTGGATACCCCTGGACACGAAGCGTTTACCGCTATGCGTGCCAGAGGAGCGGATGTTACCGATGTAGTTGTGTTGGTGGTAGCCGCGGACGATGGTGTTAAACCCCAAACTATTGAAGCTATCGATCATGCCAAAGCGGCTGGTGTGCCTATTGTCGTAGCTATGAATAAAATAGATAAGCCGCAGGTGGATATTGATAAAACTAAAAGACAGCTTGCCGAATTGGGTTTGACCCCGGAGGATTGGGGTGGAAAAACGATAACAGTAGGTGTTTCCGCTAAAACAGGAGAAGGGATAGATCATTTACTTGAAATGCTTTTGCTTGAAGCGGAAATGCTGGAACTAAGAGCCGATCCAACCCGTTCTGCCAAAGGTATTGTAATCGAGAGTAAGTTAACCCGCGGCAGTGGTCCTGTGTCTACGGTTTTGGTTCAAAATGGAACGCTTCGCGTTTCCGATATTATTATATGCGGAAATTGTTTTGGCAAGGTAAAAGCGCTTGTGGATGACAAAGGGCAGAGAATAACGCAAGCCGGTCCGGCGACTCCTGTAGAAATTTTAGGGTTGAACGGCATAGTCAACGCGGGGGAAATTTTTTATGTAGTCGAAGATGAAAAGAAAGCCAAAGAAATAGCTTTATTAAAACAACACAAAGCAAAGGAAGAAAGAATATTAAATACGGTTAAACCCAAAATTTCTTTAGATACCTTATATATCGAAATACAAGCCGGCCATGTGAAAGAATTGAAACTTATTGTCAAGGCAGATATGCAGGGTTCTGTGGAAGCACTTGTGGACAGTCTGGAAAAACTTAGCACGGAAAAAGTTAAATTAAAAGTTATTCACGCGGGAGTCGGTTCTATAAATGAATCCGACATACTTTTGGCGGCCGCTTCCGACGCTATCGTTGTGGGATTTCACGTCAAATTTGAACCGGGAGTGAAAGCAACAGCTTCAAGAGAGGGTGTAGATGTTAGAAATTATAGTATAATTTATGAAGCGGTTTCCGATATTAGGGCGGCTATGGAAGGATTGTTGGATCCGAAGATAAATAAAGTTTTTATCGGGCGCGCCGAGGTAAGAGAAGTATTCAAGCTTTCGAAATCCGGTATAATAGCAGGCTGTATGGTTACTAAAGGTAAAATTATACGCGGAGAACATGCCGCGGTTTACAGGGATAAAGAATCTATTTTCGAAGGACGCGTTGATTCGTTGAAACATTTTAAAAACGACGCGAAAGAAATGACTGAAGGAAGCGAATGTGGTATTTCTTTCTCCAGCTACAAAGCTCTTAAAGTCGGAGATATAATAGAATGTTACCGCCTAGAAAAAATAATACAAAAGTTGTAAAAATTCACGAACTATGAAAAAACGAATATTAACCGGAGACAGACCTACCGGAAAACTACATCTTGGGCATTATGTCGGTTCTATTGCCAATAGGGTTAAACTACAATACGATTACGAAGAATATCTGTTGATAGCCGATGTTCAGGCTTTGACAACTAATTTCGATCACCCTGAAAGATTGGCTTTGGATGTCCGTGAAGTAGCTATGGATAATCTCGCCTGTGGCATAGACCCCAAGACAACTACTATCTGTGTGCAGTCTAAAATACCGGAAATATTCGAACTGACAAGTTATTTTTCCATGTTTACCACTGTCTCAAGCCTGAGGCGTAATCCTACTATTAAAACTGAAATAAAACAGCTTGGTCTGCAGGAAAACATTATGTATGGTTTCCTGGGTTATCCTGTTTCCCAGGCGGCGGATATTACTATTTTCGAAGCCCATCTTGTGCCGGTGGGAGAAGATCAAATGCCTATACTTGAAGCAACGAGGGAAATCGTGCGTAAATTCAACCGTCTTTATAAAGATGTGTTAACTGAACCGGATGGATTGGTAGGTGAGGTAGGGCGGTTGGTAGGTACCGACGGTCAGGCTAAGATGTCAAAAAGCCTGGGAAACGTTATATATCTTTGCGATGATGAAAAAGCGGTAGAGAAAAAAGTCGGTCAAATGTTTACCGATCCGGAAAAAATTCGTCTCGGTGATAAAGGCCATCCGCATAAATGCCCGGTTTGTATATATCATGCAACTTTTAATCTTGATAAAGAAGAAGTAGATGGGTTGAAAAAAGAATGTTTATCCGGCAAACGGGGATGTGTAGAGTGTAAGAAAAGGCTAAGTGAAGTATTAAATAGTTTTTTGACTCCGATAAGAGAAAAACGAAAAATTTTCGAAAAAAATCCCGATTTGGTAGATGATATTTTAATAACGGGAATAAAAAAAGCACGAACTGTTACGACTAAGACGATCGAAAAAGTGCGGGAAGCCATGAAGATAGATTATTTTAAAGGGACACATGTTTAGACGATGAGTTACAAAATAGCATTAGAAATTTTTGAAGGGCCGCTAGATTTACTTCTTTATCTTATTAAAAAAGAAGAAATTGATATATATGATATACCAATTGCCGAAATTACCAGACAATATCTTGCTTATCTTGAATTTATGAAAATGCTGGATTTAAACATAGCCGGTGAATTTATTGTTATGGCGGCTACTTTGATGCATATAAAGTCTAAAATGTTATTGCCGGAGGAAAAAATAGAGCAGGGAGAAGAGGAAATAGACCCGAGAGCGGAATTGATGGAAAAACTGATTGAATATAAAAAGTTTAAAGAAGCCGCTAAGAAATTGGAAGAATTCGAAATCCGCCGAAAGAATATTTTTATCAGAAGCGCCGATATAGAACAATTTAAATGCGAGGATGATGAAACCGTATATTTCGAAGCGAGTCTCTTTGACCTTTTGACCGCTTTTTCGAAAGTTTTAAAAGAAATACCCAAAGACATAATTCAGGAAGTCATAAAAGATGAATTTACGGTTGAACAAAAAATAGAATATTTGGTAAATCTTTTAGAAGAACGGGAAGTTGTAAAAATTGACGAACTTTTTAGTAATTCAAAAAATAAACTTGAAATCGTGGCCATCTTTTTGGCGGTTTTGGAATTAATGAGATTGAAAGAAATAGTCGTAGTTCAGAAAAGTTTATTTGACAGTATAGAAATCAGGCGCAATAAAAGCGGCCTTAAATTAAAAACAATTGGTGTTTAAAATGGAAGACAAACAAATTAAGCAAATTATAGAAGCCCTTATTTTTTCCAGCGCGAAACCTCTGCCTTTAAATCAAATTGACGAAGTTATGGAAAAACCGGGGCATAAAATCATAAAAGAAAAAATCGCGGAGTTGAATTGCGAATATGAAACCGTCCAGCGTCCGTACAGAATAAGAGAAATAGCTGGCGGATTTGTCTTGGCGACTTTGGAAGAATTTGCCCCGTGGCTTAAAAAACTATATAAAACACAGAATAATGAAAAACTTTCGGCGTCTGCTTTGGAAACGCTGGCAATTATTGTCTATAAACAGCCCATAACAAAACCGGAAATAGAATTTATAAGAGGCGTAAATGCCGACGGTATGATAAAAAGACTTATTGATAAAAATCTGGTTAAGATAAGCGGGCGAAAAGATGCTCCAGGCAGGCCGTTTCTTTATTCTACAACGATGGAGTTTTTAAAACATTTCGGGCTGGCAAAATTAGAAGAATTGCCTCCCATAGAAGAATTTGGAAACGAAAATATTGAGATAGACGAGAATGATTTATTGGTAGAACCGGAAATGCAAAACGCGGGGAGTATAAACGAAAGTGAAAAAGAAACTTGCTGATTTAAGGGAACAAATAAATAAAATAGACGGTAAAATGATTGATCTTTTGAATGAAAGAGCCAATGTCGCTATTTCTATCGGCAAAATTAAAAAAGAAAAGAATAAGCAAATATACGCTCCTGAAAGAGAAAAAGAAGTTTATAGGTCGATAACAACCGTAAATAAAGGGCCGTTGCAGAATTTTTCCTTAAAAGCTATTTATAGAGAAATAATGTCCGCGACTTTGAATGTAGAACATCCGATAAAAATCGCTTATCTGGGACCGCCGGCTACTTTTGCTCATCTGGCGAGTTTGAAAAAATTCGGGGCATCGGTTGATTATCTTCCCTGTGACAGCATCAGAGACGTCTTTTTTGAGGTAGAGAAAGAGCGCGCTGATTACGGAGTAGTTCCCATCGAAAATTCTACCGAAGGTGTAATTACTCATACGCTGGACATGTTTATTGATTCGGATTTAAAGATTTGTTCTGAAATAAGTCTTGAAATATCGCATAATTTACTCACTAATATCGACAAAAATAAAATAAAAAGGGTATATTCTAATCCTTATGTTTTCGGACAATGCAGACATTGGCTGGAAGAAAATCTGCCGGCAGTAGAGCATGTAGAAGTATCCAGCACTACTAAAGCCGCGGAATTTGCCAAAAAGGATAAAAACGGCGCGGCTATCGCGAGCAGTCTGGCGGCCAAAATTTACGGGCTTAAAATATTGGCGTCTTCTATTGAAGACAGTTCCGAAAACGTCACCCGTTTTTTGGTAATCGGCAGGGAAGAAGCAGGGCAGACATCTTCCGATAAAACTTCGATAATGTTTTCCATAAAAGACAGAGTGGGAGTTTTACACGATACATTAGTGCCTTTTCAAAAATATAAAATAAACCTAACCAAAATAGAATCCAGGCCTTCGAAGAAAAAAGCATGGGATTATTATTTCTTTGTTGATTTGGAAGGGCATCACAAAGACAAGAAAGTTAAAAAGGCCTTAGAAGAGTTAATAGAAAGCTGTAGATTTCTTAAAATTTTAGGTTCATATCCTCTGGGAGAAAAATGAAAGCGTTGGCAAGACAAAACATATTGAAAATAAATCCTTATAAACCAGGCAAGCCAATCAGCGAAGTAAAGCGTGAACACGGATTAAAAAATGTTATTAAACTAGCTTCCAACGAAAATCCGCTTGGAGCTTCTCCAAAAGCGACGGCGGCTATAAGGAAAGCTTTAAGCAGTATTAATTTATATCCCGACGGCAATTGCTTTTCTCTAAAAGAAAAACTGGCGGTTAGCTTAAAAATTAATTCCAACTCTATAACTTTCGGCAATGGTTCCAATGAATTGATAGAGTTGATTTTAAAGGCGTTTTTGAATGAAGGCGAAGAAGTTCTTATGAGCAAACCTGATTTTCTGATATATAAATTGGCTACTTTGCAGGAGAATGGCAGTCCGATTGAAGTGCCCCTTAAAAAATTCGTTTGCGATTTAGAAGCAGTAAGAGAAAAAATAACTAAGAAAACAAAGATAAT
The DNA here is from genome assembly GCA_043822625.1 of Candidatus Omnitrophota bacterium. Taxonomy (GTDB): domain Bacteria; phylum Omnitrophota; class Gorgyraeia; order DAOVKU01; family DAOVKU01; genus JBDRBQ01. The sequence goes on from JBDRBQ010000072.1 coordinate 51,870, forward strand.
TTTTATTGCTAACCCCAATAATCCCATAGGTACTTATGTGTCTAAGAAAAATCTGGAAAATTTTATCAAAAAGGTGCCTAAAAATATAATCATTGTTTTAGATGAAGCCTATTTTGAATTCGCGCTGGAAAAAGATTATCCTAACGGTATCGATTATGTGAAATTTGCTAACGTGATAGTACTGCGCACTTTTTCCAAGAGTTACGGTTTGGCAGGATTGCGTATAGGTTACGCGGTAACAAATGCCTTTTTTGTTGATTGTCTTAATAAGGCAAGGCAACCGTTTAACGTGAATTCTCTTGCTCAGGCAGGCGCGGAAGCGGCTTTATCGGACAAAGATTTTCTCAATAAAACCGTAACTATGACCCAAGAACAAAAAGATTATCTTTATGGAAAATTTGAAGAAATGAATCTTGAGTATATAAAAAGCGCCACGAATTTTATTCTTTTAAACTGTAAAACAAAAGGGGAATTGGTTTTTGATAAGTTATTAAAAAAAGGAATTATCGTCAGAGATATGAAGGCTTATGGTTTGGATGAGTGGATAAGAGTAACGGTTGGTAAGCCATCGGAAAATCAGAAATTTATCGTGGCATTAAAAAAAGTATTATCGGTATAGAACAGAATGTGTAGTGTGGAGCAGGGATAATGTTTTTGTCCTTATGCGCTATGCTAAATTTATAAAATAGGAAAGGGTTGATATATCATGATTATTGTATTAAAACCGAATACAACGGACGAGCAGATTAAACACATAGAAGAGCGAATTAAGAGTTTGGGTTTAAAGCCATGGATTTCAAGAGGAGTAGAGAGAACGATTATCGGAATAATCGGGGAAGAAGATATTCTTCGTGTACAGCCGTTGGAGGCTTTTCCCGGTGTTGAAGAAGTTTTGCCTATCTTAAAACCGTATAAAATCGCGTCCCGTGATTTTAAAAAAGAAGGGTCTATTGTTGATGTAAAGGGAGTTAAAATCGGAGCTAATAAAATTGTAGTTATTGCCGGTCCGTGCGCTGTCGAAAACGAAGAAATCCTTATGAAAACCGCGAAGGCCGTAAAAGAAGCCGGCGCGAGTATGCTTAGAGGAGGGGCTTTTAAGCCAAGAACGTCTCCCTATTCTTTTCAGGGGCTTGGAGAAGATGGTTTAAAAATGCTGGCTAACGCTGGCCGCGAAACAGGATTGCCGGTTGTAACCGAAGTTATGGATACACGGGACGTTGAACTAGTTGAAAAATATACAGATATGTTCCAAATCGGCGCCAGAAATATGCAGAATTTCAATTTATTAAAAGAAGTTGGCAAATCAAGAAAACCGGTGGTTTTAAAAAGAGGACTGAGCGCTACGGTAAATGAGTTATTGATGAGCGCCGAATATATTTTAGCTAATGGTAATTTTCAGACTGCAGTTTGTGAACGCGGGATACGAACTTTTGAAGACGCTACCAGAAATACCATGGATATAAGCGCTATCCCAGTTATAAAGCAATTAAGCCACTTGCCTGTTATAGCCGATCCCAGTCATGCCACAGGAAAATGGGGTTTAGTGGGAACTATGTCCAAAGCTTCGATAGCCGCGGGATGTGACGCGCTTATGATAGAGGTGCATCCAAATCCCGAAGAGGCTCTTTCTGATGGAGCTCAATCGCTTAGACCGGAAAAATTCTCCGCCTTGATGCAGGAATTGAAAAGCATTGCCTCTGCCGTGGGACGGGAAATATAATATGAAACAAATCGATACCTTAGCTATAATAGGCGTAGGTTTGATTGGCGGTTCGGCGGCCAGAAAAGTCAAAGAACTAAAACTATCCAAAAAAGTAATTGGGTTTGGCAGAAGACAATCATCTCTCGATAAAGCCTTAGCAAGCAAAACGATTGATGAAGCAACCCTTTCATTGGATAAGGCGCTTCGAGACGCGGATATGGTGTTGATATCAACTCCAGTTAGTTCGATACCCGCCTTTCTAAAAGAATGCCTGCGATATTGCAAAAAAGGATGTATTATTACAGACGCGGGAAGTACAAAAAAAGAAATTGTCTCTTGCGCGGATAAAATTTTTGGCAGAGAAATATTCTTTGTCGGCGCGCATCCCATGGCCGGTTCGGAAAAGCGTGGGTTCGAGTTTTCGAAAAACAATCTTTTTGATGATTCAATATGTTTTATAACTAAAAGCAGGAAAACCGATCTTAAGGCCTTAAAGCGGGTAAGTGAATTTTGGCAGGTGCTGGGAGCAAAGCCGGTTATTACTACGCCCGAAAAACACGATAAAATAGTAGCGGAAATAAGTCATCTTCCTCATGTCGCGGCAATTTCTCTTGTCAATGCCGTGACGGATTTCAATATAAAATTGGCGGGAAACAGTTTTAGGGATACTACCAGAGTAGCGTCTTCGGATAGCAATCTTTGGCTGGATATCTTTTTTTCGAATAAAGATAATATCGTAGAAAGTATCGACAGATTTATCGATAAATTGAAAATTATTAAAAACAGCATAAAAAAGGGCGAGAGAAATAAATTAAAAAAAATAATGGAAAAAGCTAATTTATCCCGTTCTAATCTGATAGTGAAATGAAAGAGTATTTTATCGTAGCCATTGACGGTCCCGCCGGAGCGGGGAAAAGTACTATAGCTAGACTCGTTGCAGAGCGGCTTAATTTTATTTATGTAGATACCGGTGCTATGTATCGCGCTTTAACTTTGAAAGCCATAAGAGAAAACGTGGATTTGACAGATAGTACGCGGCTGCGAACTCTTATGGATAAAACTAACATTGATTTGCAAAGTTCACATGGTAAAAATTCATTACGTGTTTTATTGGACAATGAAGAGGTAACTGCTGAAATACGTTTGCCCGAAATAACCAATAAAGTGTTTTATATCGCGCAAGACGCGTCGGTTAGAAAAAAAATGGTTGAATTACAGCGTAGATTAGCTCAAAAATATAAAAAAGCAGTACTTGAAGGCAGGGATATAGGGACGGTAGTTTTTCCTAAAGCCGATGTTAAAATATTTCTGGACGCTCAGGTCCGTGAGCGGGCTAACCGGCGTTTTAAAGAATTAAGCGAGAAAGGCATAAATGTTGTCCTTGAAGAAATAGAGCAAGATATAATTGAAAGAGATCGAAAGGATAAAACCAGAGAAATAGGACCACTAAAACAGGCCTGTGACGCGGTGTATGTAGACAGCACAAATTTCTCGATAGAAGAAACAGTGGAAAAAGTTACCCAAATAATAAAAAATGATTTATAATATAGCCAAATCCATTCTATTTGTTTTTTTTAAAATTTTATTTAGATTTCAGGTTGTCGGCAGGGAAAATTTACCGTCAAAAGACGGTTTTATAGTTGCCGCTAATCATGTAAGTTATCTTGATCCCATTGCGGTAGGATTGACAACTTCTAAAAAAGTTTACTTTTTGGCAAAAGAAAGTTTATTTAGAAACGCGGTTTTTGGTTTCTTGTTAAGAAAATTATGCTCTATTCCGATAAAAACTACGCATGGCATGAATGTAGAAACCTTTAGGAAAAGCCTAAATATATTATCTATGGGTAATAATATCGTGATTTTCCCTGAAGGTAGACGTAGCGCTGACGGAAGTATTCAGGAAATGCGTGCCGGAGTGGGATTTTTAGCGATTAAAAGCCGCAAACCGGTTATTCCCGTTTTTATAACCGGAACCGAAAAAGCCTTGCCGGTCAAAGCTAAATTCATAAAACCCAAGAAAGTTTATGTGTATATCGGTAAAGCTTTAATTGTTGGGGATAATGAAAATAACGAGGATTTTAGTAAAAGAGTTGAGGCAAGTATTAGGGAATTAGCAAAACAAACAAAAAGAGTTTAATGTTAAGAATAAACAGTATTGTAAAAAAAGTAAGAATTCTAAAAATTTATTTTTAAAGTTGAAATACAAAAATAACCTGTTATAATATATAAAGCTAATAAAAAATTCAATATTTCTTAGGGGGTAACATAAATGCAGATGAGTGAAAGCATGGAGCAAGAAAATAACATTGGGGTAGATGTAGAAGATTTATCTTTTTGTTATGAACAAAGTATAAAGCAAATTGCAGAAGGAAATATCGTAAAAGGTAAAATTATAAGTGTAACACAGAGAGAGGTCGTAGTTGATATTGGATACAAGTCCGAAGGGATTCTTCATTTGAGCGATTTTGACAATGATAGTTTGCCTCAGGAAGGACAGGAAATAGATGTTTTGATAGAATCGTTGGAAAACGATGAAGGCATGGTAATGATTTCCAAGAAAAAAGCGGATAAAATCCGTACTTGGAAAAAGATTCTTTCCGATTTTAACGAAGGCGATATAATCGAAGGAAAAGTATGCCGTAAAGTCAAAGGCGGGCTTATGGTTGACGTGGGAATGGAGGCTTTTCTGCCGGCTTCTTTGGTTTTTCTGCACGGCTATGGAGATACAAATCAGCTTATAGGGCAAAAAATGGATTTTAAAATAGTCAAAATAAATAAGCCGCGCAAAAATATCGTAGTTTCCAGAAAAGATTATCTTGCTCAGGAAATGGAACAGAAGAAAACCAAATTGCTCTCTGAAATAGAAAAGGGGCAGTTAATAAAAGGTAAGGTAAAAAATATTACGGATTTTGGTGCCTTTATAAATCTAGGTGGAATAGATGGATTGCTTCATATAACCGACATGAGTTGGGGCAGAATAAGCCATCCTTCTGAAATGCTGGCGGTTGGTGATGAAATCGATGTTATGGTTTTAGACTATGATAAAAACGAAGGGAAAATTTCTCTTGGCCTTAAACAGAGAACCGCGAATCCATGGGAGAAGGTGCTGGAAAAATATTCGGTTGGGACAAAGGTAAAAGGAAAAGTAGTCAATTTAGTTCCTTATGGAGCTTTTATTGAACTGGAACAGGGGATTGAGGGATTAGTTCATATTTCAGAATTGTCATGGACTAAAAGAATAAATAATCCATCCGAAATGCTTGCAATGGGAGATATTGTAGAAGCGGTGGTTTTAAACGTGGATAAAGATAATCAAAAAATATCTTTAGGGATTAAACAGACGGAAAGCAATCCTTGGCAGGATATAGAAGAAAGATATACAGTCGGGGCTAAAGTAAAAGGCAAGGTAAGAAATATCACCGATTACGGTGTTTTTGTGGAAATAGAAGAAGGAATAGATGGTCTTATACACGCGAATGATATTTCATGGACCAATAGAAACATAATACCTTCTAAAACATTTAAAAAAGGGCAGAAAGTAGAAGCTGTTGTTTTAACCGTTGATTCTAAAGAAAGACGCATATCCCTTGGATTAAAACAACTTATGCCGAATCCATGGTCGATGATTGCCGAACGTTACAAAGCCGGTACTTTGTGTACAGGTACGGTAGTTAAAGCTGTGGATTTTGGTCTCTTTGTGGAAATAGAAGAAAATCTGGAGGGATTACTGCATATAAGCGAACTTCCGCGGCAAATGACAGCGGCAGGATTAGATAAGACATATAATCCAGGACAGAAAATAAACGTTGAGATATTGAAAGTAGAAGAAGAAGAAGGGAAAATTGCTTTAACTCTCGCGAAAGAACAAAAAATTTCAGAGGAAGAAAATATTTCCAGCGCTCAAGATAAAGAAGCATAAAAGAAAGAAAATAGTTATTAGTTTGTGGTAAGGCGTTTTGCGATAAATTTTAGGGTCTGTCGAAAAATATATTTTTACCGGTTCCGCTTAAGGGCAGGGCTAATGCTATTTTTACTTTCTTATTAAATAAATTCATTTTTAGAGCTGCTATGCCTGCGGTGTACATAATTCTATTGTCAACTCCTAAAGTGGAAGCTAAACTTACCGCGGAACCTAAGGCTATGCCGAGGTCAATACCGTTAAAAACACAAATACCTTTTTCTTCTGTAAGTTGAGCGCAGTTTTTCTTTTGACATAAACCGCAATATTTTAAATCGGCAGCATTGGCTTCTATTCCAAAAATAATTACCATAGCGGCACCTTCGATATTCTGAGCGTCTCTTAAGAAACTGTGAATATTTTGCTCATTGCCGATTTTTCGCATGGTTTTGGCTAATTGTGTTTTTTGAGCGGCAGTTAAAATCGAAATTCTAAGGTTATCTATGCCCTTAGTTTTAGGAGCGGTTCGGGCCTTTAAATAAATAAGTTTAGTTATTTGTTTAATGGTCTTTTGTTCTATTTTTCCTGTCTTCATAATAAAACACAATAACATTAAACAATAATATTTGTCAATTATTAAGTGCCGGTCATAAAAAGCAAAGGGGTGGGTATGAAAAAAGTTTTTAAAGCTGTGGTATTTTTGGTAGTTTTAATTTTAATTATCGCGTTTTCTAAAAATATAATTACGAGAAATATTATTACCGGTGTTGTAAAGGCATCTACCGGCCTGAAGTTAAACATTGATTCTGTGAACTTAGGAATATTTACCACGCTTATAGATATAAAAGGTTTGCAATTAAATAACCCGCCTGATTTCAAAGATAAAGTAATGATAGGTGCTCCTCAAATTTATGTTGATTATAATTTAATAAGTTTATTCCAGAAGAAAAAACATTTAAAAGAAGTTTCTTTATATCTTAAAGAATTTATTATAGTAAAAAATAAAGACGGTATTCTGAATTTGAGTTCACTGAAAACAGTAAAAGAAACTCAAAAAAAGGAAATGGTGCCTGCGGACAAGAAAAAAGAAAAAAAAGCAACCGAGATACAAATAGACGTTTTAAAATTAAAAATAGACCGTGTTATATATAAAGATTACACTCAGGGGTCCGAACCAGTAGTTAAAGAGTATAATATTAACATCGACGAAAAATACGAAGATATTTCCGATATCCAAGCTTTAGCCAAACTTATAATTTACAGAACATTGGCAAAAACGGCGTTGGATAACATTATAAATTTAGACATAAATCCCTTTAAAAACAGCATAAGTGATATACTTAAAAAAACAGGCGGCATGTTAAACTCCGGTACCGGAGAAACCACAAAAGAAGCCGTTGATAAACTTAAAAAAATATTCGAAGATATCAAAGTGCCGGCAGGACAATGATGGGCAAAATATAGCACAGGAATTTTAAAGAAATGTTTAAATACTGTCCGAATTGCAAATCAGAAAATATAAGTTTCGATAAATTAAATAAATATTCCTGTAATTTCTGTGGCTGGACATATTACAAAAATGTCGCCGCGGCCGTAATGGTATTACTACTTTTGAATTATAAAATTCTTTTTACCATAAGAGCGAGAGAACCGTCAAAAGGTAAATTGGATTTGCCCGGTGGTTTTGTGGATCGGGGAGAAACCGCAGAGCAAGCGCTTAAACGGGAAATAAAAGAGGAATTAAATATTGATTTATCACGGATTGACTATATAGGTTCCGCGGTAAATGAATACCCGTATAAAGGCATTACTTATAACACTTGTGATTTGATATTTTGGGCAAAAATAGAGGAAGAACCGAAAGTTATTAGGAACTCAGAAATAGAAGGTTATGTTTTGAAAAATATAGATACTATAAATTCGAAAGATTTAGCTTTTAAATCAGTTGAAAAAGCGATACAATTATTTAAACAAAAAGGGAAAATGGATGCATGAAAACATCGGTATCCGAAGGCCTTAATTTAAAAAATATTTTAGGAGGGAATAAAATGAAAAAGTTAATAAAAGGTATTATTGTATGTTGCGTTTCTATTGTGTTTTTCGCGATAATTTATCAAACAGCTGGTTTTGCCCAAGAAGAAAAAATAACCGAACAAGTACTGGCGACATTTGATGGAGGAGAAATTACTCTTGATGAATTTAACCAGATTTTAAGCGAACTCCCCGAGCAGTATCAGACTTTAGCTCAGCAAGACAAAGAAAAAGTTTTAAATATGATTATTGAACAAAAATTATTATTAAAAGAAGCTCTCGCGGGAAATTTAGATAAGACAGAAGATGCTAAAAAGAAGATTGATGCCGCAAAGGATCAGATTTTGATTCACGAATTAATTGCAAGAGAAATTCAGAATATATCGGTTACAGAACAAGAGATGAAGCAATATTACGAATTAAATAAAAATGAATTTCAGGAGCCGGAAAAGATAAGAGCCAGGCATATTCTGGTAGATACAGAAAAAGAAGCAAAGCAGATTCTGAAAGAATTACGCAAGGGTGCTGATTTTGCCAAATTAGCCCGGGAAAAATCAACATGTCCCAGCAAAGAACAGGGCGGGGATTTAGGTTTTTTTGGTAGGGGGCAGATGGTTAAAGAATTTGAAGACGCGGCATTTAAACTTAATCCAGGTGAAATAAGTGATGTGGTAAAAACTCAATTTGGTTATCATGTCATTGAAGTCGAAGATAAAAAACCGGCAATAATAAAAACTTATGATGAAGCAATAGATACGATTAAGCAGAAATTAACTATGCAGAGACAACAGCAAAAAATAAATGATTTAATAGAGTCTCTGAAAAAAGAAAATAATCTTGTAATAAATAAAGAAGCTGTGTCTGAAAAAAATGAAGAAAAGCAATAATAGCAATAATACAACAATAGTGTTGTATTTGTATTATTGAGTTGAGCTGTTACTCGGAATTTGTATTGATACCCATCAATACAAATTCCGAGTTTAACCCTGAGAGATTTTAAAAGCAAAATGGATAATTACGCGTTTTCGTTGAAAATGGACGTAAGAGATTATGAAACCGATTATGAAAAGCAGGCCGCAATATATAATCGAAAATTTAGCATTAAAGCCTCACCCTGAGGGAGGTTATTTTAAAGAAGTATATCGCGCGGAAAAGATTTTAACCGTGGATGGGAAACAGCGTAATGCTGTTACGCAGATATACTTTTTGCTTTTAGGGGGACAGGTTAGTAAAATTCACCGGATTTTATTTGATGAAATATGGCATTTTTATGAAGGCACGCCGCTTTTATTGCTTGATATAAACAGCGATTTTTCCGGTTATGAAGAAATTCTTTTAGGTAGGCAGGAGAGAGGCACAATCAAATATAATCACTGTATAAAAGGCGGTAGGTGGCAGTCCGCTGAAAGTTTAGGTGAATATACTCTGGTTGGCTGTACAGTTTCTCCGGGCTTTGATTTTCAGGATTTCGAGATGCCGGATAATAAACTAAGCAAAGATATTAGTAGCAAACAACCGCAATTAATTAAATATCTAGTAACATTTCAGTTAACCGCAGAGAATAATCCACAAGCGGCGTCATCGCGGGGAGCACAGCGAAGAAGAGATCTCTATAAAAATAGAATTACCGGATAAAATTTACGGTGGGGTTGCTATTGTTTCCAAAAACGTTTTAT